>NZ_JAKUFX010000013.1:0-84778 GCF_022663635.1 Bacillus cereus group sp. BfR-BA-01356
GGCTTATTTATTTATGCCTTTTTTAAGTCACTAGATACGCATATCAAGGTTACTGCTCCCTATAGTAAATATGAAGTTTGGAATGTTAATTCAAGTCTTTTCACAGAAAAAGGCTATTTTATCCTTATACAAATGAGTGAGAACATACTGTATTTCATGCTATTTATCTAAGAAAATTTAACTGGGAAATGGATGTTATACACTCCCTAGTCATCTATTATTTGATTCAACTAATGTATAGAAATTAGGTGGATTCACCTCAAATTTTATATACATTTATATATTTTCTGGTATTATCCCTCCTTCTATATAAATCCGATAGCACTTCTTATTAGATATCTTTATAAATAATGTTAGTCCTTGTTCTCTTTCTGTCACTTTTGCAGTCCACTTTAACGCTTGTGCCTCTTCTACTTCTGATTTTCACTATTCACAAAAAGCACAATTGTTCAAGTTCTAGAAATGTTATTCATGTTCTCACTTAGCATTTACTTCTCCATCCAAATTCTTTTAGACCGATGTAACAAATAAATTGTAAACACTGACAGACCCTTTTCTAATGTAATTTCCTTTGTGAGAGTAGTAATACGCTCTTACTCTTTACTAATCATTCTGCATTCCCTTGGTCAGCAAGAAACAAGACGTTTCACCAATACATTTCCCCTCTCAATTATGCAAATGAATCGTACTTAAACTAGCCCTTTATGAATTTGTTTTTTCCTTTTTCTTCTATGTATTGAAATTAAATAAAATTTTTCCGCTAAATCATTTTTATATGCATAATTATTCCTACCAGATTTCTAATTGCAATAAAAAAGGAAGCTCCAAGTATACATATCACTTAGTTCTTCCTTTTCCCCTGTATAAACTACCATCACATGATTTATATCGTAGTTCTTCATTTGTACTCCCTAATAACTTATCTATATCAATCAATATATCATCGGGCTCTTTAGATTACTCTTTTAGATCAACTAATACTATTCAAACATTATTTTATATCTTTTTGTTATGTTATGAATCATAAATAATCCCACCTGCAACTTGAAAACAACATAAAAAGGACTTCTTCAAGTCGATTAAAAATGTGCATAACAAAATTAGCTATATATGCACTAATCGGCTCAAAGAAGCCCTTTCAAAATTGAAACAAGAACACAACTTGCTTCTGCAACTCAACCACAACACATAAGGCGTGGGAATAAACGGAATTCAACAAATAACACTATAACTACATATTATACAATTTAGATTTTTGTATCAAGAATTTTTTTATTATCTTTAGTCATTTGTCAGATTTTATACAATCAATAGTATCATCTAATAAGTTAATCCCAAGATCAGATATTTTAATATTAATAGTAATCACCAGTGAAGTTTCACTAATGATGATAAATAAAAGACGCCAACTAGCGTCTTTTATTTTCCCTTCTATATTTTGGTTTTTCAATAATTTAAATTTCTACCTATAAAATGTACTCCTCGTACCATTTTGCTTTTTTAGTTTCCACTTTACTCTCTTTTTCTTCATCTCACTCTTGTATTTCTTCGTACATACGCTGCTGCTCCTTTTGACACTCCCACGGCTAAAGCCGCAAGTCCTATACCTTGCGGTGTAACGGATGGGATTCTTGAATGACTAAGCATTCGCAGTCCATTTCTGTTTTGAACAGCCTTCAAGATGAGAGTGTGCCATCACCCCTCCTAAGACAGACCATATAGGTTCTTAGGCTGATTGACTATTACCGCCAACCACAGTTGCGTAGCGGATATTCATCGCCCCAACGATATCACGATATTTCTCAAACCCACATTGACACTTGTATTTTCTGTCTTGCGCCTTGTTCTTTCCAGAACATTTCGGACATGTTTGACTTGTATAAGAAGGGTTCACATATTCGACCTTTATGCCAACTAATGTCGCTTTGTACTCGATGAATTGTGCTAAACGATGGAATGACCAAGTGTGTAGATTTTTTTCGTTTTTACGGCTTGTTCGTGCCGTCTGTCTAATGTTCGTTAGTTGCTCTAATCGAATGACAGAAATATTATTATCCGTTGCAAAATCAACGATTCCACGACTTACTTTGTGGTCTTGGTCTTGCATCCATCTTTGTTCTTTATCATCAAGTTGACGAAGGGCATTCAGTTTCTTAGCTTCTCCTAATTTCTTGCGAACACTACGAAACTTACGTTTCATAAATTTATTTTGCCTACCGTTCCCGAAGAAACAAACTTTATCATCATCTGTGATGGCTACCGCAGGAACTTTGAGACCTAAGTCTACTCCTAAAATCTTTGTTCCCGTTTTTTCGTTTGTAGGAATCGTGACAGATATTTGAGCAATCCATTTAGCAGATTTCTTCGTGATACGAAGTGTACCTAACTTGTGCTTCAGCAATTCGAAATTGCGATTATATTTGTCGATTAATAAAGCGCGAACCTTTAAACGAGTTGACTTTCCGTTTACCATAAACGGAATTGAAATGTGTGTGAAGTCAAATGAATAGTTTTGGTTATTCCATACACAAACAGGTCTTTTTAGAATCGGAACGATTTTGTATTTACTCTTTTTACCTTTGTAGAAAACACACTTTTCGCATCTTTAATTGCTTGATTTTTCGCCGCACTTGGGATATTGGCCTCAATATCCTTTGTACTTTTCTTCGTGCTTTTCTTTGCTTCAACCATTTCAGATACAAGAGCATTAATGACTTTTATATACTCGTGGCTACTTTGTTCCAATAGCATGATTTGTTCTTTTGTTGGAAGCAATTTAACTTTAACCGTGATGGTTTGTGGCACAAGTTTCACCCCCTCGTTTTTTGATTTTCAACATAATGTTTTATTGTCTCACTTGATACACTTCCAGCAATAGAAACAAAATAAGAACGCGTCCATAGGCTCGGCAAGTGTTGAAGATGTGAAAATTCTTCTCTCAAACGTTTTGATGTCACTCCTTTAATTTTTGCCATTGTATCAGCAGGACTAAGTGTTGGTGGTGTATTTAAGAACAAGTGAACGTGGTCTTTGTCGCATTCCATTGCAACAATAGAAATATCCAATCCTCCGCATATTCCTTGAACCAACTCCTTGAAACGTTCAATAAGTGATATGTAAATTTTTTTACCTTTTCACTATATGAATTACTTTATATTACATTATAATAATGTTTTTTCAGTCTTTTAGCAAATATTGTTAATCCGTTCAACGTTGATTTAAGGGTGGAAAATGAATAATTCGAATTTTTAAGGAGTAAAGATAAAATTTCATTTGCGAATTCACATAATTTTCACGCATTAAAACTCTGCATGTTGATATTTGTTATATAATGAAACCAAGCCTTAAGTAAGATAGTTTCCCTGTTACGAGTAATGAGATAGTTTGTTTCACCTTTCTATATTATCTAAAAAAGAACTTGTAGTGATGCCTACAAGTTCTTTTTGCATTTTTTATCATTTTAGCCAAGAAGACACATACCAAAATGAAGATGAATCAAGTGATGATTAATAAAGCCTATAAATTTCGAATCTACCCACATCTTGCACAAGCAATTCTAGGCAACAAAGTTAATGTTATCTCTTTACTATCAAGCGAAGGTTTTATAGTACCCTCAGAACGAAATTTTGTGCTAACTTGTAACAAAACAGCTCATTTTTTCGTTTTAAGGTATTTCAAAATATGGGCTGGATGGGTATGTATAGTGACCTCCACTTAATTATCAGAAAAACCTTAGCCTCTAATTGCATACACGCTAATTACGATGATTTCCCAATTCCAGCACCATAATGAATCTCTCCTTCTCCTCTTTTCATCAGTATTGATAGGTAATAGAGGGGCCAGTCACAAAAACAGGTTGTGAAGAAAGTCTTCTTCACAACCTGAGAGTAAGTTCTATATCCAAATATGACCTGTTCTTTTAAGTATTTAGTCTTTTATAATCTGTTATAATCGATATAACTAGAGTCATAATAAATCCACTGACCTGTTCCAATTCTTAGCCAACCATTCTTTTCTTCATATACTGTAACTTTTTCGCCTTTACTTGTCTTTCTAACAATAGAATAGTTTGTACCTGACCCGCTTCGAACATTTACCCCAATACCATTAATTTGAGCCGTTCCAACTACCTTTTCAACACTGCCATTTTCAATTACTTGTAGCATATTTAGAATGAATGTTGCTGTTTCACCACGAGTTGTTGTTCCTTTAGGGTCGTATTGATTTTCACCCTTACCTTTGACAATACCTAAGCCATACAATCTTTGTACATCTTCTTTATAGCTAATTTGGTCTTTGTCTGAGAATGGTAGGTTTACAACTGGTCCCCATATACCTTTATACTGTAAAGCCTTGTTTACAATAATTGCTGATTCTTCTCTTGTAATAGGTGTGTTTGGGTCAAAATAACCATCTCCTCTACCTTGAATGATACCTGCACTTGCAGTACGTTTAATACCATCTCGTAAAGTTGAATTTGCATCGTTTAGGTCTTTAAATGAAGCATCTCCAGCTGGCAGGTTTAGAGATTTAGAGATTAATTGAGCAAATTCGGCTCTTGTTATCGCTCTATTGGGTGCGAAAACTCCGTTTCCTTCCCCTATCATAATACCCCTTCTATTTAACTCTCGAATAGCTTCTTCATACCAACCTCCTGTAATGTCATCTTTTGGTTGATAAAGATTATTATAATATCCCTCAACGCTATTTACGAATACATCCCATTGCCCATTATTAATCATGTTAGCAGGGCAGATTTTACCGCTCCATTTTTGGTGTTTTACAATGTTATTTAACGGTACACCAGTTTCTTTCATTAAATAAGCTACAAGTTTCTTAGCGTTATCTACTGCTTTACTGTAGTTTCCGTCACTGTTAACTGCGATTTCAATTGCAATAGATTCTCTATTACCTGGACCATCACCGTCTCCTGCGTGCCATCCGTTCTCGTTTAATGGTAGATGTTGATAAATCTCTTTATCGTCTACTGTAAAATGCCACGATGCAGCTCGGTCCGTGTTACCTACTGCTTGGTTATATAGGTATTGAGCATGGTTTCTAGCACCTGCTCCTACACTTGTATTATCAGTCTCATGAATTGTAATATACTTTGGACTCATGTAGTTTTGAGGACGAATATTATCGTTACCTGTTGGAACAATCCATTCAGTGAATGGAACACCGTTTATTGTACTAGAGGTGCTAGGTGATATGGGAGACAGACTACGTTTTGTTCTGTTTGAATTGTTAGGAACAGTTAATGTGCCTGTTTCTTCATGAATACCCTCTGAGCGTTGAAGACTATCTGCTTTCTTATTGTCGACAGTACCTCCACCACGTCCGTCTACCTCTTCAAAACTAGCTTCAATACTTTTTAAAGCCTGTTCATCTGTTGTTTGAATTTGGTCTGTGTTCTCTTGCACTTGAAGGCTTGTAGATTGCTTATTGTTTACTGATTGTTGTTCCTCTGCAAACGATACCAATGGTGAAGATAATACCGTTAATCCTGCCGTGAATGCTACTACTTTTTTATTAAATTTAATGTTCATTTCTAATTTGGTATACCTCACTATTTTAATAGATATACCTTCCTCCTTGTACTTCTTTTAGTGTGAATGTTAGTTTAAATAATGGTAGCCTGAACCTTCAAAATGACGGATTGATTTTACATTTCATATGTCAAACCGACATCTATAAGTCCTACATGAAATGTCAGTACTTTAGAATTATAACACAGCACGGTTGCAATAATTCCAAGACTCTTGCAAGTAATCTCCTAATCTTCGACATGCTGATAGGATGACTCTAAAAAAGGGCATTATCAGTATGGAAAAGGGAAATTTGTTTAAATGGGGCATTATCACAGCGCTATCAAGCTAAAGTTTTATACCACCCATAAAGCAAAAAAATGTTATCCTTTCTGTAGAATTATAGGAAGGGATAGCATTTCTTTATGAATTTTTAAATGCTTACGTTTACTGAAGAATTACAGCGGCATATGCCTCCCCAGGTTCTATAAAGGACGAAGCACTTGATTATCAACATGATTGATCGCATCTAGTTTCTCAGGATAACATTTTAAGAGTTCCTATTTCAAATGGTGAAGATTACACTATAGATGATAAATTTACAACTTCACTCTTATTATTCATCTGCATAGTTTATCATAATGGAATAGCATTCAAAAAATTCCCTAACAATATAAATCCCCCTCTCCAATTCCTTGAATCTGAGCAATCGGTACATCCTTACTGGTCTTTTTGTTTTTATCGTCACCCTTTCAAATCATCTTCATATGTTGTATATAGATATCTCCTTTCGAATTGACAATGATGCCTCTTTCAAGTCCTTAATGGTACGCCTTACAAAGAGCACTTTTGAAAAGTGCTCTTTGTACTTTGTAATACACTCAATCTATAATAAAGTAATTTTAATGTATGAATAATTTACACCTGCCTCTTTGTATGAATTGTAATTATTTGTACACACTATAATTGGAAGGCTTGAATCATTGTCATTGAAAAATGTTCAGCACTTCCGCTCCTTAAGAGAACAGTCTACGCAACTGTTCTCTTTCCTTTTTTAACAAATATAACAGGACAAGCATAGTTAACTATCCTACGATCGATTGCATTGCAACAGTCTCAACGTTTCCTCAACAATTTCTCAATATTTTTCATGGACAATAGCACACTTCCTCACCGTTATTAATATCTTAATATTAAATACTGAAAGGAGGTGCTAAAAAATGACTTGGTTCATTATTTTAGGATTTATGCTTATTTTAAGTATAGGCAGCTTTCATACACATAGTATTCATATCATTTTCAAAATAGATTCAGACATAAAAGCTATGCCAAGTTGGTCTTTCATTAATAAAATAAACTTTCAAACATTTAAAGAATTTTTAAAAAACCCAAACAGGAATAAACTCAAAAGCCTTACCATAGGAGAGCTGTTTATCCCTTTAAGTCTATTCAATAAATTATTTGGAAAAACATTAATTTTTCTACTCCTATTCTTCTATTCTCAATACTTCAATTAAATATAATATGAGTTGAGTAAAAGAATAGCAGTCGCCAACCATAACAAACAACAGACCGTCTATTACAGACGGTCTGTTTTAAAACAAATTGACTATATCAACAGAATAAGGACACTTTAAATATTCATTATATTCTTATTATTAATGAAAAAAATGGTAGTAATAAGTGCATTAGCATATAGCACGAATAGTTTACATGCACCTCAACAATCTTCTTCTAATGGTAGAGATACACCAGCACCAACAATTCCTAGTGTCTCTGTAGAAGTATCTATTAATTAATGTAATACATTTTTCTTAGTTATAAAATCAGAAAATTCAACTTTTTATAAAAATGGTGAATACACCGGATTGAATATTGAACCCTTAGTCCGAAACAAATTTGTTTCGGACTATTCACGTTACTATAATTGTACGTAGAATGATAGACTAAAACTTCCACTTAGTCTTGTTCTGTAATTTCTTCTCTTTTTGAAGTAAGGCCTTTAACTTTTTTAAATAATCGATTTCCATACGTAAACATTCATTTTCATCTTTTAATGTCTCTATACCCCCTTCA
This sequence comes from Bacillus cereus group sp. BfR-BA-01356, assembly GCF_022663635.1. Lineage (NCBI taxonomy): Bacteria > Bacillati > Bacillota > Bacilli > Caryophanales > Bacillaceae > Bacillus > Bacillus cereus group sp. BfR-BA-01356. The sequence continues at coordinate 7,605 of NZ_JAKUFX010000013.1, forward strand.
ATAGTTGCATTATTTAACTTTGATCTTGTCTTTTCCATAACTGCCCACCTTTCTTCTTTTTATATGAGAATTCCACGCCTTTTAAATCATATATTTCCCTTTACCTACTAACTATTCCAATAAATTCTTTAACACAAGCAATTCATTTATTTCATTTGTTTTTATTTTATTTCTCAGAATTTCAAATATATCTTTTGAAAAACTCCTGGTATTCCATTCATATTTATCTCTCCTAAATAAATCGTAATACATATTATACCCAACAAATTTATAAGCTTTAATCTTATTTTTAACAAAACCTTCATAATTTTAAATACACATAACACTTCATGCTGTCAACTCCCCCTATATTGATAAATGTGAAACATCTAATTTACTTGACATTTCAATGACTTATGACAGGAAAATATATACATTTAATTAAACCTAATGTATCTTTGGTTTGTAAGTCTTAGTTAGTTGGCCAACTTTTAATACAATTTAATAATTAAAAATAAGGGGGATTTAAAAATGAATCAAGTATTAAGGAAAAGTAAGAAAAAAATGATGTATCTAGTCGGTTCACTTCTAATTTCTCTATCAATGTTTTCAACTACAAGTTTTGCAGCTACAGAAGGTGCTGTAAAAAGTGTTACAAATAGTAATTATACTGGAATTGCAACTGATATAAACCTACCAAAATCAGTTGTTGTTAAGGATGGATATGTGAATTGGTATTTAGGTATTGGAGCATCTAAAGTTGAAGGTGGTATTTCAAAAACACCAAGTGGATATAAAGTATTTCTTAATTCAGGATATAATGAATCAGGTCAAAACAATAAGTATTGGAACACACAATATGATACATCAATTAAAGATGGTGATCGAGTAAACCTTAAAATAATTAATAACGGCAATGGTACGGTTACTATGTATGTAAATGGAATCCCTAGATATACAAATCAGCCTGTATATGGCTCATTTTCTCAATACGAACCAGTAAAAATGGTTCAGGGCGTTGAAGATACTGGACGTAATTCATTTAGCCAAGCTAGCTTTTCAAACGTACTTCTAAGAGCAGATACATCTGGATCTATCTACACGAGTTGGAACAGTTCTATTTCTTCCACATTTTCTAAACATGGTACTTATAGTGACAATTTCACAATTTATTCTCAAGTACCATTAAGCGCAAGTTTACGCTAAGGTTGCTCTTGTATACGAATGATTTTGTAAAAAAAGGTAGCTGTACTTTTTGTACAGCTACCTTTTTCATATGGTGAATTTTTAATAGATATTCTATCAGACATAAGTTACATTCTTCATATTTTAGCTTCTTTGAATTAAATAGTACTTAATCAGCTTGTCTTATTACTTCACTTAACGTAACGAGATTCAGCTTATAGCAACTACAACACGCTTTATTATTAATAATACTACTCTTCTTATTTTAACTTTAATTCCATTGCATTGATTTTTTAATAATAAATATACAACTTAGTAATGTTAATAGATATACAATAAGAATAATATACAACTGTTTTGGTTCAATGCTATTCATATAAAGACTCATAATTGGATATGACCAAGGAAATAGTATCCAATAGTTTGTATGAGAGATAAAAAAACTACCCAGTCCACCTATAACTCCTACTAATAATGAAAGTAGAGGGATTTTATAGAATATTATATTTATTAAAAAATGTAGATTCACTATAATTAGAGAGCTAATTACCATAAAAAGTATAGAAAAACTTAAACTTTGATAAACAGTCCCGAGACTATCAACCGTTAATACTATAGGTATACTAGTTATGACTAAAGCACATATTAAATAACAAAAAGTAATTATTGAACAAAACAAAAACTTATTACTTAATATAGTTTTTAAAGTAACTCCATGATAAATAGCAGACATATATCCTTTTCTTCTGAATTCGTTTACAAAAGAAAATGACACTAATAGACCTATTGCAATTGGTAAAAATAATCTACAAAAAAGACTTAGAATCGCTATATGCATGTCAACGCCATCTTTTACTTGAGACAATACAGTTAAAAAAACTTGAAAACTTATTGGTATCAACAAAAATACTAGTAACAGGATATACAACCCATTATGAAGACTTTTTTTATATTCACCTAAAATACCCACTTATTTCACCCTTTATTATTCATATGTATAATATTTAAAACTCACACTTAATAACATAATTCCTAAAATATATATTGAAGAACTTGCAAGATATATTAAAATAGTTGGTTTTTTAATCATTACGTCACTTACTATATTCAATGCATAAAATATTGGAAATGTCTTTGTGAATATTGCAGGGAATAATCCATATGTTACGCTAAAGAAAATCCAAATAACTGACAAGGATGCTGCTAGAATTCCCTTTTTTATAATTAAATGAAAAAGCAATTGAGAATATGGTATTGCTAAAGATAAAATGGTACAAAGTAACAACATTTTTAAAAAATACAGTATGGGTATTTCATATCCATTTATAAAAATATAGATACCTACAACTGTAAAATTTAAAATATTAAAGATCAAATAGAGCAGTATAAACAATAGATTTTTAGCTACCAATAACTTGAATTTTGAAATTGGCTTTGTATAAATAATAGCCCAAGTACCATATTTATTTTCAGAAGAAATAATAAAATACCACATACAAGCAGAAAAAATGCTTAACGTTAGTGTATTAAAGTTAACTGTAATTGCTATAAGATTTGTAGATTGAAACATGTCAGGGTTATTCTTGTTAAAAATAAAATAACTTATACACAAAAAGCTTGATAATAATGAAAAAAACAAAGAAAATAATAATAATTTTTTCCCACCAATTTTCCTCATCTCACTATTCACACTTTTAAAGATAAATTGCATTATTATAGTAGCTCCTTTTGTTTAGTTAAAGATAAAAATACTTCCTCTAACGTTGGCTTTTTAGGGCTAACTTCAAAAATATCTATATCATTCCTAATTAATATTCTAGTTAAACTAGGAACACTGTTTTGATCTATTATTAGCTTGAATACCCCTTCTTTTTCTATGCTATAAGATATACCCTCTGCATTCAAAATTCTTTCTGTGACAGTTGTATCATTAACATGAATAATATATTCTCCAGAGGTAATAATACTGTTTAAATTCCCTTCATAGAGTAAGCTACCCTTATGTAGTAACGCTATGTGATCTGCTATCATTTCAATTTCAGCTAAATTATGACTAGAGATAAATATAGTCTTCCCCTCATTTTTTACTAAATGAAGTAACAAGCGTCTAATCTCATGTACTCCCTCTGGGTCTAATCCATTTGTCGGCTCGTCCAGAATTAGTATTTTAGGATTATTAAGAATAGCAAAGGAAATACCTAGCCTTTGTTTCATTCCTAAAGAAAAATCTTTCACTTTTTTATCCTTTGCTTTATATATTCCTGTAGTTTTTAATACTCTATCTATTTCTTCTAAAGGTTTATTAATCATTTTTTGTACATAGGCTAAATTTTCATAAGCTGTTAAATTAGGATAATAGGTAGGTGAGTCAATAAAACAACCCACATTTTCAAATAATTTTTCTTTCCATTCTTTGATATCTTTGTTATTAAATAATATCGTTCCTTTATCTAATGGAATTAATCCTAATAACATTCGCATTGTTGTTGTTTTCCCTGCACCATTTGGTCCAATAAAAGCATATAAACTTCCTTCAGGAACAGATAAGCTTAAATCTCTGACAATGGATTGATTATCAAAAGATTTTGTTAAATTTTTAGTTTGAATTGCTAATTTCATTTTGTTCCTCACTTCCTCATTCCAAAATAAAAGTAAGTATCTAATAAGTCCTCGACTTATTAGATACTCTATTTATCCTTTACCTAATGTTTGCAACTTGGATTTCGAAAATATTTCTCGTTGTTTTAATTTTTTATCAGTAAGCTCATAAACTCTATCTACACGTTCTAAAATACTTTCGTCATGAGTGATAATAATCTTAGTGGATGATAAGGAAAATATATTTTCAATAACAGTATTTGCTGTTTCTCTATCTAAATGGTTAGTTGGTTCATCTAAAATAAGAATCGGATATTCTTTCATGAACAGGCGTAACATTGCTAACCTTTGTCTTTGGCCACCGGAGAAATTTGTTCCTCCCTCAGATATAAAAATATCAGTTACACTTTGAAATTGAATATAATTACTTAAATTCAATTTATCTATAGCATTCTGGGTTTTTAAAGGGTCATAATTTATATCAAAGTAAGATAAATTCTCAAATAGACTTCCTCTAAAAAGAACTCCATCCTGGGTCATTAGTCCTACCTTTTTTCTTAGTTCCTCACTGTTCCAATCTTTAATATCTCTATCGTCTATTAATATATTACCCTTATCGGGAGTATGTAATTTTAATAATAAGTTAGCCAAAGTGGATTTACCGCTGCCACTTTCTCCAACAATAGCAATACTTTCGTTATTTTTAATGTTTAAACTTAAGTTTTCTATTATTTTTTTATCATCAAAACTAAACGAAATATTATTGAATTGAATTGAGCCTCTAAGAATGTCTACTTCGGTATCCGATCCATTTTTTTCTAACACCTCTTCCAAGATATCTAAAGTTCTTAATAAAAGAGGTTTAACTGAATTCCAATTTAAAATTGATCCTATAATCGTTGAAACCGGAGAAAATATAATACTAGATATGGCAATAAAGAAGAAAATATTACTTAAATCCCCTTCTCCCTTACTAAAATTATAAAATCCTACAGCAAGCATTATGATAATAAATATTGTTGATAGGGAGCTATTAAATGATTCTAAAGCATTTTGTTTTAGCACTCTTTTATGTACCGTATCTAGATATTTATTATAATCTTTTTTCCATACAGATTTAATTCTAGAAAAAATCCCCGTGGCCTTTACATAATACATCGCTTTTAATGATTCATTAATTTTCCCTCTATGTTCTCCTAGGTAATACGTTTCGACTAAATTAGCATTATATATAAATTTTCCTAAGGAAATATTGATGAATAGGGAACTGGCAATAAAAAACATCAATATTAAAGTATAAAAAGTCTCAGTATATAATAGATACATCAATAATGGAATGATAACTACTATTGATATAATCATTTCAATTAGATCTTCTAAAATATATCCTCGTATTGACTCTAGACTCATGATTCTTACATTTAAATCACCTGCGTGACGTGTAGTAATCTTTTCTATGGGGATATTAAACATATGCTCAAAAACTTTTGTTGTACTTTTTCTATCAATTTCTTTTTGAAATTTTACTTTTATAATTGAAGTTATAGATTTTATCCCTATAACAACTATTAAACTCCCCAAAATAATTAAAAGATATTTTACATCAACTTCCTTTGAAGCATTCAAAATATCCATAAACTTTTTCAAAATAAAAGGGAAAGCAAAAATTGAGATTTGTGCTAATAATACTAATAGTGCTAGTAAAAGAATCTGACTAGGGGATACAAAATGATCAATATATCTAAGTAGTATATGTTTTTCACGCTTTTTAATATTTGGCTGTATATCTTCTTTGTTTTCTATTACTAAAATATAGTTACAAAACATCTCTTCAAAACTTCTTATATTGATTACCATTGGCCCTGCCTTAGGATCTACAATATAAAATTTATTTTCTTTAACCCTTTCAATAATTACAAAATGATTAAAGCCCCAAAATGCTATCATCGGCTTTTGTATCCTTTGTAAATCAGTTATATTTTCTATCCTATATGCAGTTGCAGAGAGTCCATACGATTCACTAACTTTTTTTATGTCCAACAAACTCCATGACGATTTTTTATTAATAATTTTACTGTTTCTAATTTCCCAAGCTTGTACTGCTAAACCGTAATAATGCATAATCATTGCTAGACAACTAGGTCCACAATCAAAAGATGTCATTTGCGGTATAAACTTAATTTTCTTTCTTAACATATTTATCACCTATTCTAGGCATTAAAGTATAAAATGCTATTTAGTTTATTATTCTCTAACCTTTGTAAAAAATACAAAATACTTCCTAAACCTGTAAATAATGAAATTTTATGAGGATTAAAATCTTCTATATCAAAATTATTCAAAAAGTTATTTGTTACTTTCATAACAATTTGTTTTTCATTTCGCTCTAGCATACCTCTATTTTCTAACTCCAATAAAAAGTCTAATTTCCCCATTAAACCATGACATAAACAATAATCACTGTTTTCATTTAATGTACTTAAGATTTGATTTTTAAAAAAGATTAAATCCGATTGTATATCTTCATTTTGATATGATTCTAAAATTTTAATTCTTGATATTCCCATTCCACTAAACCCTTTACACCAGCTATCAGTATACTCATATTTACTCGTACTCATTTTCTCACTTTTATGTATACCATGTATTACTCTATCGTACTTATTGGTTTTTAATATGTCTTTTAACTTATAAAATGCGAGAAGTTGACCTGATAATCCATGAACAAATCCCTTTAATGAATCTTCTAAATTTAGAGTATCGTGAGCTTTCCAATATACAAATTCATTATCTGTTTGCATATTATTGACAATGTAGTCACCGAGATTTTCAGCCACTTCAAGCAATATTTTATACTTAGGATTAACTTGATAAAACTTAACTGCAGTTAAAACTAGACCGGCTGAACCACCTAATATATCAAAATGTTTATCGTTATATCCACCTTTTTCGATATCTGAGTTGATACTCATAAATATTTGCAATATCACCTTTTCATTGAGAGAGGTTATATGCGGTAAATTTGTTAAATAGTAAGAAACAATAGCATTAACACCATTTACAAAACCATAATTATTTTTATTTTTGGTTAGAATTTCTAACAAGGCTTTTTGTTCGAGTTTATTTATAAATTCAATGTAATTAGGATCAGCATTATTTCTCAATAATGAACTTATTCCCAATAATCCATCATATATTCCATTATTCAAATGGTTTATCTCGAGCTCCCCTTGCCAATTTGTTTTTAGTCCAATAAAATCTACATCACCGCCTTTTGATATATAACTACCATCCAGAATTTTCCCTGTAATTGCTTCCTTTATTTTATTTGTAGATAATTTAGTCTGAAAATTAATTGTTTCCTTTACTGAATTCAGCTTATATAGATTATCATTTTGATTGGAAAGGGATATTTCTATAATTTTTCTTTGTAATAAAAAGTCAGCATATGAAATTTTTTGGAATTTCATTTCTAAATCTATTTCATTACTTGATAAACTCTCGCAAGCCCCCCATTCATACTTATTAAAGAAATATGGAACATCATAGGATAATAGTGCCTCTATCTCTTTTTGAATAATATCTTTCCTCGTAGCCAAATATGTGTTTTTTTCGAGAATATTTCGTAAATATTTTATAGTCTTTAATTTATTCTCTAATAAATCCGGAACATTTAGTCTATCTAATAAAAGAGTATAGACTTTTGTATTTCGATATACTTTTCGATAATTCCATTTAGAAATACTGTTTTTTAAAATATACATATATTCCTCTTTATTTTTTAAAACTGAATTATATGCATCTTCGAAACCTTTAATAATATCATTTATATAATTATCATACTCGTATATATCATTGTTAAAAAAAGGTAAATTCTGAACTGTATCTTCTATTATTGTCTCTTCTCTTATTTCAATTGGATTGGATGTAAATTCATTTTTTATTTTAATTGTTTTTACCAAAGTCTTCATTACTCTCCCAATTGCACTGTAATCCCTTATTACCTCTCTACCTCCACTAAACCTTATAGGTAGCATTCTAGAATTTAATACTGAATTAGATAATATAAAACTACTGTTTTCTTCAGCGATACTTGGATTTAATGTACTTCCTAATGTCTCAAAATCAATTATGACTGGTGAGGATCCTTGAGCTATAATATTTTCATTATGTATGTCACTTCCATTAATCAGATATATTACAGAAAGCACGACGCCTAAATTATAATAATAATCTTTAATTTGCTCATTAGATTCACATGATTCATGATTAATAAATTCCATATATCCATAATTTTTTTTATTAACTACTTGTGGAATAAAGATATCTGTATTTAAATCTTTATTCAGTTGATTAATTAAACTGTGATATAAAATAGAATTTTTCAAATCAACTGGTTTTAAAATTATCTTATGATTAAATTTATCTTCTAAAAGGATTGTTCGCTTTCCATTATTATGATAGTCACCTAGGTTAGTAACTTTTTCCAGATGCATAATATTAAAACCCGACATTTTATGAATTTCTTTTTGATCTTTTTTAAGAGCTCCTTGTAACCACATCAAATAATTTATTTCATTTTCAATTATTGTAAAAATTTTTTCATTTAGTAAAGGTAACATTTTAAAGAAATTCACATGAATTTTTTTAAAATGAAAGAAATTCCTCGTAAAATACTTATATTCTTCATTGGTATCCATTCCTATTAAAGCTTTTTCTACTCTAAGTTTATTTATGTATACAATTAAGGATGGTCTTAATACTTGATATAATCTTTTTTCTAAATCCAACATTATCGATTCAGAAATCCTCTCAACATTACCAAAAAAATCAATTTTATTTATTATCATATTTTTAAAGAATGCTACATATGTTTGTATTATTTTTTGAAAGTTATAGTTTTCATCATTCTTAATAACATCGTTACATGAAAAATCCTCTAAAAAGATAATAAAATTTTTTTCTAGGTCTTCTTTTGTTACTAAAGAGGACACATTATCTATTGTATTTAAAATTCCACGTGAATTATTTTTCATAATAACCTCTTCTTTTTATAGGTAGGAGAAATAGTTAGAAATTCATTATCATTAAAGAGAGTAAGGCCTTTTGCCTTACTCTCTTTAACTATTAGTAGCATCTTTTACAAGTCCAGATTCCATTAATTGGTACGCATATTTGAGGTGTCACTCTTGGACAATCTTTAGTTAAAGTTTCAATATAACCAGGTCCTATACCACCAACTAATTGTTCAAGCTCTTCATCTTCTACAACTTGTAAATATTTTTCATTCTCCATTCCAATACCTACCTTCTTATTTTTTTGAAAATGTTGTTATAAATTCAATAATCTACCACAACATTGTCTGAAAATAATATACCATTAAATGTTAATTAAAAAAAGATATATTTACAAAAAATAAAATAATAGGATATTTAACTATATTGATATAATAAAAAGAAACGTGCTTATTATAGCGTTAAAATTTAAACACTATTTTCTTAACTGATATTTTTTTATTTTATAAATTTGTTATAATCGATGCTGATTATTAATTTAAATAATTCTTCTAATACCTAAATAACGATTAAGAATTGTAATTACACTTATGAAAAAAATTAGATTTATAGAAGATAACTATCAAGAATATTTTACCATAAAAGGAGATAATCGACTCTTTTTCTTTAATTGTATATGAACTCGCCAATAAATTTCAATTATGAAATAACTTTAATATATTTAATTTCTCTTACAAAATCCACCCTGCCTAAAAGGCTTTGTCAGAATCTAATATCAAGCTTGAATTGCAAAAATCGTGTCAAAAATAAAAAGATGAAATTGTAAGTATGTTCACTTCTCAATTCCATCTCTTTTAAAAATTGTATATCATCAATTCTCTTGTTCCTCGCTATTCTACCAAATTAATAGCAACACATTATGTAGATATAGGTTTATACTATTCTACATTTAAATACATGTAATATTGCCTATACTTTGTTATTTTCATGTGAAACTAATTCACTATATATCTCTTTCTCTATATTTTTCAAGAGAATTTCCAACCTATTTTTTGTAGCTAGATTAAAATGTGGATTTAATTCTTTTATTATAAATTCAAGTATCTCAAAGCTTATGTAATCTCCTAATTCAAGTGAATATTGATCACCCAAGAAAGTTTTTAATTTTTTAGAGATCTCCACTTTATCTTTTTTGGTAATATTTACCCCATCCGATAACAAACCTCTCTTAGATTAGTCTTAAATACTAATTCAAAAAGTTTTTATAACATAATAAAAATATTTTGGAATTAATATAAATCATATAATGAAATTTTTACAAATAAATAAAAAATATACATCATAATCATTAAACAATATATTAAGCATCATAAACATATATTGGCTCGTCATAAAGGCGTAAACATTTTGACCAATTTCCACATAACGTTTCCCATTCACCAGCAGGATATACTTCCGTACGCAATATATGAAGTGGTATACGTAAATTCAATAACCGACCACTAAGCGTCGTACGAGTAACTCCCGCTGGCATTAAAAACTTTGCTTCAATTACCTTTTTCAGTTCCATCAACGAGTATTCTGGATAACTCATCAATATTTCATTTGAATGAGGCCAGACCTCAGTATCATTTGAATGACGGCGTACCGTATACTCATGTTGATATAAGCTGACAATACGATGCCATATCTCTAAATGATTAAATAAATCGCTATTTAAATCCCTTGCATATAAAAAATGTACTTGTTTATTTGCTTCTGTAATTTTTGCAAGCAAACGTTTATTAGCAATAATCTTACCTGACCAAATTATTGTAGGTTCTTTCTTTAAATTATTTACCCATTCCCCCATTGGTAATAAATGATTCCAAGCACGAATTTTTATTTTTTCATCAGGTACTACCTGTACAGCAACGCGTTTACAACCTAATGCCATCATAGCCTTCATACGATGGGCACCATCAAGTAACAGATAATTACCATCACTAAGCTCAGAGACTAAGGGAGGATTCCGTAAAACACCTTCACTTTCCATTACACGACAAATTTGTTCCAATCGTTTGTGTTCATATGATTCATGAAAGCGAATTTGCTTGGGATGTAAGAGATCTAAGGCCGAAATAATTTCACTCATAAAAACAGCTCCTCAAATAATTACATAAATTCTAAGCTTATCAAATAACTAATTTTCTATAATGATTAGTTGTGTTTACTGATATTTAGCAGCTATTAGACAATTATTTCAAACTACGTTTAATAATTTTACTAGTCTTCTAATAAAACACCTATTTCCTTTTCCCTAGCCCTTTGATAGTAATAAGCAGCAATGGCTACATCAAAAATGGCCATACCCATTGGATTAAATAATATTGCTTTGTCATAAGGGAAGTTTTGCAGTGCTCCTCGGATTACAACGTCAGCAATTGATACTGTATCTTCTTTTTGTAAACCTCTTTCAAGGTGCATCCTTTCAACATCAGTTTTTTCACGACAGACTTCTTCCCAATTATCAACAACTAGGGATTTTGTATATTCTAAGATATCAGGCTTAAAATCACGAAGAGAAACATTGAGTAGTAGCGCTCCATCTTTAGGTTTCTTATCAATATAACCTTCTGCAGAAACAGTACAAGTAATAAAAATATCAGCATCATTATAGGCTTCTTCATAAGCATTAACCTTTTGAGTTTTAGAATAAATATCCTCAGGAATTAATTCGTCTTTAATTCCATTGATATCATATAGGTAAACACTTTCGATTTTATCGCCTAATAGGGCAGTTACCATCTTTAAATGCATCTGACCAATAGGTCCAAATCCAATAATTCCAACTTTAACATTATTTAAATCTCTTAACTTTGCAAACTCTCGAATCATTAACCCTGTTACAGAAGCTGTTCGTATTACACTGACCATTGCTGTATTAAGCGTCGCAAATGGTTTTCCAGTCATAGCATCATTTAATATAGTAACTGAATGGGCACGTTGAATACCTTTCTCAATATTCTTCGGAAAACTAGCTATCCATTTGATTCCTGAAACCTTAAATTCTCCTCCAATATAAGCTGGCATAGCAATAATTCTATTAGCCGGATCATCGAAACGTAAGTATGGCTTAATTGGCTGAGAAAAATCTTCTGAATCAAGACTTTTTACTGCCTTTGAAATGACATTTATTGTTTCTTCCCAATTAACACCCATTTCATTGATATGTTTGGTATTTAAATACATCATAATTGCTTCCTCATTTCTATATCATTTTTATAAAGAAACTAATTGGTCTTCTACTGATTTTTGTGTATTAAGCCATTCTACCCATTCTACGTTGTAAATAGTTGATGTGTAAGCTTGTCCATTATCAGGACACAAGAAAACAACATTAGGTGTATTTTGAACATCCTTATTTTCAAAATACTTTTGGATTGCATAATATGAAGTCCCTGATGATCCACCAGCAAATATTGCATGTTTATTAAATAGCTCATAACAACCTGCAACAGTATGAACCTCCGGTACAATCATTACATCATCAATCAATGCTTTTTTAACCATACCAGGCACCATACTGGCACCAATTCCTGGTATGTACCGTTTACGAGGCTTATCACCAAAAATAATGGACCCTTGACTATCTACCGCAATAATTTTAATATTAGGGAATTTTTCTTTTAATCGTGTAGATACCCCAGCGATAGTTCCTCCAGTACTCACTCCAATGAAGGCATAATCTAACTGTTTAAAATCATTAGATATTTCTCCACCAATTCCTTGATAATGGGCTTCAAAGTTATCAGCATTATTATATTGATTTGTCCAGTATGCATTAGGAATAGTATTTAAAAGTTCTTCCACCTTATTTAAACGCGTTAATAAATAGCCACCTGTTTCATCTCGTTCACCCACTTTAGCTACTTGATAGGAAGTTGCTCTCAAAAAATTCTCATAACTATCATTAATATTTGGATCAATAACTGGTATGAATTTCAGGCCGATATACCTACAAAGAGTAGCAAGAGCAACCGCAAAGTTACCAGATGAAGATTCAATAATTGTAGAATTTTCAGTCACTTCACCTCGACTTATTGCTGATTTTAAAATATGGTGAGCAGCACGCACTTTAACACTATTCATTAAATTGTGATATTCTAGTTTTGCATACAGGTTAATCTTTTCATGCTCTAATTTAATCATAGGTGTGTTGCCGATTACCCTTTCTAAACTCTCTAATTTCTTGAGCATAATTTGCTTCCTTTCTTGGTTAAAATCTAAAAAAATAATTAAAGATAAATAATTGTAAATGTTCTTTCGAATGTATTTCAAATAGAACTTATACCTGAAAGAAAATAAATACTAGATTCTTTAGTATCGATAAGCTAAGCACCATTCAAGTACTGCCATAGCACTATTTAGCTTGTTTTCGGCCTGGGTAAATACAATACTTTTCGGTCCATCAATAACTGTTGCTGCTACTTCTTCCCCCCGGTGTGCTGGGAGGTCATGCATGAAAGTAGCTTCCGGATATAAAGTCAAAATTCTCTCTGTCACTGCAAATGGATTAAATGCATCTTTCCATAAAGGATCTATTTTGCTTGTCCCTGTTGTTTGCCACCTTGTTGTATATACAACATCCACTTTACTAGGTAACATTTTTATATCATGACATTCAATAACTTTAGCACCAGATAATCGGGCATATTCTTTTGATTTTTCAAGCACACTTGGAGACACTCCATAACCAGCAGGTGTAAAAAGATATAACTCCGTACCTGGAAAACGAGATAAAGAAAGAGCTAGAGCTGCAGCACTGTTATTACCTTCTCCCATATATAAAACCCGTAATCCAGCTATTTCACCAAATTTTTGTTTCATTGTTGTTAAGTCTGTTAGCGCTTGTGTTGGATGTTCTTCCGTACTCATTGCATTAATGACTGCCATACGACTTTGAGATGCCAGCTTTTCCATTTCCTTTTGACTATCTGCAGTTCTAGCTACTAGTGCATCTAGCATTCGGGAAAGTACTTGAGTAGTGTCTTCTATAGACTCCCCTGTATTTTCTTGCAAATCATTGGGACCATACGTTACAATTTGTGCACCCATCTTTAATGCTGCAACAGAAAATGCCGATCGAGTTCTAGTCGATGTTTTACGGAAGTAAATCCCAATTATATTTCCCGCTAATATTTGATTAGGTTGCGATTTACCTGTGGCAAACTCTACCCCACGAGTTACAATTTGGTTAATATCACTATCAGTAAGATCCTCAAGAGTAATTAAATGTTTTCGAATAGCCATTATTATATTACCTCCCTTTTGAATAATTGCATGTAACAAAAATGTATTTACATATGTATGTAAATACAAACTACTAAACAGCTAAGGTAAAAATAATAGATTGCAAATATAATTCATGTGGATCCATTATCACACTTTTCTATATTTGTTTTTAAACTAATGTATAGCAGTTGATAAATAGCCTATATGAACTCAATACTATTTTTACTCACAAATACTTACACATAATTCTATTTTTAGTCTATAATCCTATTTTTTATGATATAGCTCTGCTGAATATATTACACACTACAACGCTAAAAATATACTTAAAATACTGAATTTTCAGCTTTCTCAATTCTTTTATCAATTTTCTGTCAATTTATACTATAATTTTCTTTTTTACACATTCTATACATAAAAATATTTTCTATAAAGATTTCATGCTTTCTATTTTTTTAACATCTTTATTACTATTCTAAAAGAATCCGCCCATTCAAAAATCTCGTTTTCCGGATCAACTAATAACGGTAAAGGCAAAAAAATTTCTTGTTTTTCCAACCCATCAAAAGTTATATATTTATTAGGTTCTCTAGAAGAATACTTGTATTCTTTCTTAGTACCTATTACCTCAATACTAAAGCCACAATCTTCAGGGAATGAACTTTTAGACGTTGTAATATTAACAAATACTTTATTGGTTAATTGACCATAAACCTCTGCATAATCATCTACAAATACTTTTTGTTTTTCTTTAACATTTGTTTTAATTTTAGTTCGAACAGTATCCTCTCTAAAATCACTTTCAAATAAAAACCAAAGTAAATCTATTAAATGAATGCCTAAATCCCCCAATGCCCCACTAGTTTTATTACTTTGAATGTCATCCCGCCAAGTAAACAGAGTTCTTTGAAAAGCGCTATTCTTTTTAAAATGTAGCCTTATAACTACTGCCTCTCCTAATTCCCCATTTTGAATTAAGCTCTTCAAAGCCTTAATATAGGACAAGTAACGATAGTTAAACCCCATTGCAGCAACTACAATAGTATCCTTTGCTATTTTCATCATATATTTTGCTTCTTCACAAGAAATTACCATCGGTTTTTCAACTAAAACATGTTTGTTTTTTAATAACACTTGAACAGCTTGAGGCTTATGACAAAAATTAGGGGAAGATATTATTATCCCATCAACAACTTCAAGTAACTCTTCATAACTATTAAAAACTTCCCCATCATAATCTTTTACTAACTCTCGAGCATTCTCGTAATTAACATCATATACTCCAACTAATTTACAATTATCAATTGTTGATAATGCCCTAGAATGAGCTTTTGCAATACTATCTGCACCTATAATTCCAATATTCATTATATGAACATCCCTTTAATTAATAATGTGCTTTAGAGTATTTAAAATTCCAATTGAGTATTCACCTTGAGCTAGCATTGCGTGTGTATGTTTAGCCTCTTCCGTTGCATTTTCTACTAAGTAACCATGTCTTACAGCTTGTAACATCCTTAAATCATTTCCACTATCTCCAAAAGCAATTGCATTTGCTTTATCTAGTTTGTACTTATCTAACATAAATTTCACAATTTCATCTTTACCTGTTCCAAGTGGAATAAAATCTACATCATAGCAATTTTCTGGATCACCAGCTAATGGATTACATTTGTTAATATTTACCCCCACTTTGTATAACTTCCCGATTTCTTCTATCTGTTCTAACTTTTTTGAATCAATAGCTTCATTTTGCTCTTCATAATAAAAATTAAATTTGTACTTAGAACTTCCTAATTGTGTCTGAGGTCTTAAAAAAATTTCATATTTTGTTTCAAGTGATTCGATAATTCTTTTAATTTTCGCAGAATCAAAACCTCCCTCTACTATTCTCTCTTCCCAAACTTGATCATCCATAGTAGTCCCATTGCTATCAAAGTACGTTATTTCCGTACCTAATCCACTCGCCACAAAATGAGGGAAATATTTAATACCACCTTTTTTCATTTTCTCAACAATTGATTCTAAACTACTTCCAGTTACCCAACCAATGACCAAATCTCCTTTACTTGCGTGTTCATACAAGTATTTTTCTAATAATTCCAAAGTGCTTCTTCTAGAATTATCCATATTATGAGGATAATAAGTTTCATCAAAATCACAGAACACTATATATTTAGGATTTTTAACCTGTGGTAACCTTTCAAAAACTAAAGACTTTAAAACTTCATTACTTATTGACATTAATTAATCCCTCCAAAACAAAATTTTGTTCCTCTAACAACAAGTTTGGATGTAAAGGTAAATGTAATATTTCCTTATGAACTTGCTCTGTGTTTAATAAAGTATCCTGTATATAATTTTTCTTTACCAGCTTAGTATTATGTTTATGAGATAATACTGGATAATAAATATCTGTTTCAATGTTATACAACTGGTACAATTTATTTTTCACCTCATCTCTTCTTCCATTTATAATTCTAATAGGAAAAAGATGCCAAACATTATCTTCTGTCATCCTAGGTAGCTTTATTAATTCTCTATCCTCTAATTCTTTTAAATTGCGTATATATCGTTGAGCCAAAAATACTCTCTTTAAATTGTTATACGATAGGAACTTAATTCTCTCTAAATCAATAACTGCTCGAAGGTTATCAATTTTAGAATTAAAGCCAAAATCTAATACTTTTTTATTTTTTTATCAACTTCAAATCCATGATAACTATATTGATTACAACGAATTTCAAGATTTTCATTATTAGTAACTATTGCACCCGCCTTACCACATGCACCAAAGTTTTTATATGGATTAAAACTCAGAATAATAATATCTCCATATTCTCCAAGGTTTTAGGAACCAATAGCCTGACATGCATCTTCAATAATTCTCAACTGATAAACATCTGCAATTTCACGAATTCTTTTCATATCACATTGTTTACCATACAAATGAACAGGTAAAATGCATTTTGTTTTTTGGGTTATTGCTTCTTCTATTTTAAGTGGATCAATACAATAACTCTTGTGATCAATATCTACAAATACAGGTTTTGCTCCAATTGCTAACACTGCATTTTCAGTAGCAGCAAAACTATTAGCTGGCATAATCACTTCATCGCCTGGCTGAATACCAATAGATAACAAAGACACCATAAGTGCGTCTGTTCCACTACTTGTTGCAATTACAAACTTCTTGTTTAAATAGTCCCCAATTACTTCTTCTAATTTTTTAGAAAATGATCCACTTGTGAATTGACCTGTCGGTAAAACCTCTTTTAAAGTTCCTATTATTCCGTCAATTTCACTTTGAGAAATCAGCCGATTAACTGGCATAAATTATATTTTCTGAATATTTTTTCTGCTATAATTGAAAATATCTTTTTCTATATCAATATCTATTTTCAATTTATTTTCTCTAAATAATTTCTCTTTCATTTTGTGATTCGGTAATACATTACTAATTTCAAATTCTTTCTCTTTCGTTTCTCCCTGCAGGCACTTTAATAAAGCTAAATTGTCTTTGCTATGGCCAGAAATTGTAATAAGAGTTTTCACGTTAAATCACCTCTAAGAAATTATTTTGAAAATCATGAGTAGACTATATTTTATGTTATCGATTACATGTCAACATTTTTTTCGGAGGGATTCTTTATGGTAACAATTAATGAAATAGCTAAATTATGCAATGTTTCAAATGCTACTGTTTCAAGAGTTTTAAATAATCATCCTTATGTAAATCCAGAAAAACGTGAGAAAATAATACAAATAATGAAAGAATTAAACTATACTCCTAGTTCTATCGCTAGAAATCTTAGGGTGAATAAGACACAAACCATCGCTCTATCGATTCCAAATATAGATCATCCTTTTTTCGGAAAATTAGCTAGAGAAATTTCTAAAGAACTTCTAAAACACAATTACAAATCACTGATTTATCAGACTTTTTATGAAAAAAAAATAGAGCTTGAATTACTTTCATTACTAAAGAATAAAGCGGTAGATGGTGTAATTCTCGCATCCTTAGAAAATGATTGGGAAAATATAGAGCATTATTTAGCATATGGCCCAATATTACTTTGTAATGAATATGAGGAAAATGCACCTATTCCGATAATTTGCTATGATGAATTTGAAGCCGGATACAAAGCTGTAAAACATTTAATAAGTAAAGGACACAAAAAGATTGGCTTTTGTTTTGATTCCCTTAATAGTCAAGCACAATTAAAACGCAAACAAGGATATCTGCATGCATTAAAAGAACAACAATTATCTTACAAAAAAAGTTGGTTATTTGGAGATGCAATTACTATTAAAGATGGAATTCGAATCTTTGAGAGGTTAGATAAATTAAAAAATAGACCCACTGCGCTCTTTACTGGAAATGATCAAGTTGCTGCTGGAGTAATTAAAGGTGCTTCTTTAAAAGGATATACTATCCCTACTGATCTTGCCGTTTGCGGTTATGATAATCAATTAATTTGCACAGTTACAACTCCAACAATTAGTACAATTGATATTCCAATCGTTGAGCTAAGTAAACGAACTGTTAGTGAGATACTACTATATATAAATGAAGAGGAATCTATTAAGCGTAAAATTATCGAATATCCAGCAACCTTAATTATTCGTGAATCCACATAAACAAATGAAAAGCGTCATTTTAAAATTGAAATGACGCTTTTCTATAATACCCCAAAATTCCCACAAACATTTTATATAATATTCTGATTTTATTTTCTAAAAAGTTCATTTAACTATAGGAACATAAGCTATTTTAAACTAAGTAGAAGTCTTTATTTTCGATAAAATAATAACATAAATCAACAAAATCAATTTCAATTATTGATTCTGGAAAACTATCTAAAGAAGCACAACAAGAAAGCTTATAATCTTTACCAATAGTAAACTTTTTATAGTAAACCTCATTAGATAGCATGTCACCATAAAATATTGTATTTTTATTAATAACAAAAGAGTTTAAAGGTATAGTTAGTCCTTTCCCTATCCATTTAACAAAGCTTTCTTTTATAGTCCATAATTCATAAAACACATCTAATTGTCGTTCTACATTTAATGAATTTAAATAATTAAATTCTTCCTCAGTAAATATATTTTTAATCATTGTAGTATCTAAGGGCCGTACTTTTTCTACATCTATTCCTACTTCTTCCTCATGAATAACTCCAACAACCCAACTTTCGGAATGTGATATGTTAAAATGAAAATTATTTAACTCATCAACATAAGGCTTTCCGTATTCATTGTATTTATATTTAATATCTTTATTTTCTTTTGAGAAATTTGTAGTAATTAAATATCTTATTAAAATATCTCCAATTAAGGCGCTATATTGATCGGGCTTTCTTTTATATTTCTGTATTTTCATCTGCTTTTCTTTCGAGACCAGACGTATAAGCTTCTTCATAATATCATGTTCTATATTTACTGGCACACGTACCTTATATATATTCATTATATCCTTCCCACCTAATCCCTTATATAGATACAAAAAAACTCACAATAAATAATTCCCATTCATTTTCTAACCTCTTTATGTCTATTATTGAAGGGGCTCAAAGAAAAAAGTCTCATAATATGTTATACACGAATTTATGAGACTTTTAGAAAACTAATAGTGTACAATTTCAAATAATATTTCACTTATTTACATGTGCTAATAAGAGCATTTGTTTAAAACTCTTTTTTATACTCTTTACCAATTCATGAATATGCGGTTTCTCTAACATACTCAGATGGGAACCTGGCACTTGCAAAGCGTATACCTCCCCTGATGTATATTCATTCCATCTGTTATAATCTACTAGTGGGTGAATGTCATTAATAGATGCATTAAATAGAAAGATATCTGCTTTTATTTTTTGTTTACAATTATATTTTAGGTATGCATATCTATTAGCTATCATTACTTTTAACTTATTCATCATTGGATCTTCAAAATTTTGCTGACAACTATTTTCATTCAATGTAAATTTTTTCAGTAAAGATTCTATTAATTGTTCTTCACTCATTTGCTCAAAACTATTTTTCTCAATCCCTAACTGATCATTGAATTTTTCCAATTCTTCAAATGCATTCCTAATATTTAAACTAAGAATCTCCTTACCTTGTTCAATAGGATGAACATCAAGTAAACCTAGAAAACTAACTTTATCACCTAGTTCTTCTAATTTTCTAGCCATTTCAAATGCAACTATCCCTCCAAAAGACCATCCTAATAAGGTATATGGCCCTTCCTTTTTTACTTGTTTAATCTCTTCTATATATCTTACCGCCATTTCCTCTACAGATAAGTTTGGAAATCTACAATCATCATATCCTATAGATTGTAACCCATATACAGTCTTATTCTCTCCTAATTCTCTAGCCAAATCATAATAGTTTAATATACCCCCGCCTTGCCCATGAACAATGAACCATTGACTATCCTTGTTTGTTCCATTTTGAATTGGAATTAAACACTCACTGTCTATTCCTTTATTCCTACTTATTACATCACTTAATTGTTCAATAGTAGCCTTTTGAAATAATAAACTTAATGGCAGTTGCACATTAAACATTCTCTTGATATTTTCGAATAACTTTAATCCCTTAAGAGAATGGCCACCTAATTCAAAGAAATTATCATTTATACCAATATTATTTACGCCTAATATACTACTCCAAATATCAATTAAACTACTATCTATTTCATTTCTTGGTGGTACATAATTACTATTGCTCATTGTATTTAGCTTTGGTAACTTGCTTCTATCTATTTTCCCATTTTGTGTTAATGGTATATTGTGAATTGGTATGAGTTGTTGAGGTATCATATAATGTGGTAACTTTGTTGCCAAATATGCTCTTACCTCTGGAATAGGAATATCTTTTTCTGTAACTACGTATGCACATAAATACTTTTCCCCAGCTTCATCTTCTTGATCTATTACTACGGCCGTTTTGATTGTCTCATATTTTAACAAACTCGCTTCTATCTCACCTAGTTCTATTCGATATCCCCTTATTTTTACTTGATGATCGACTCGGCCCAAGTATTCAATGTTACCATCAGGTAGCCACCTTGCTATATCCCCTGTTTTATATAGTTTCTCACCTCGTTCAAATGGATGATCAATAAATTTATCTGCTGTTAATTCTTTTCGATTGATGTATCCTCTAGCTAACCCTATGCCAGAGATACATATTTCACCTGGAACACCTATAGGTTGTATCCTATGAAATGAATCCAATATATAAATTTTAGTATTTAACAATGGCGAACCTATCGGTACGTTTTGTGTTGTAATTTCTTTATTACTCTCATATCGATAAGATGTACAACAAACTGTAGCCTCTGTAGGTCCGTATCCATTTAATATTTGGAGGTTCCCCCTAAATAGATGATCGTATTTTGCGAGTAATTCTGTTTTAATGGGTTCTACTCCCACAAGTAGCTTATTTAACACTATCTTCTGGTTATCTCTAACAAAATAATCATATATTTCATTTAATAAAGTAGGTGGAATATATGATAATGTAACCTGTTCCTCAAGAATGACTTGTACAAGTTTTGATACATCAAACTTCTCACCTTGATAAATAGTCATTCTTGCGCCATATATCAATGGGACAAATATCTCAAAAATAGTAACATCAAAAGAAATACTACTTGAGAATAGAACGTTATCAGTTATCCCTATATCTTGAGAGAAATCTTCATACATTGCACACAAAAAGTTAGTCAAGGATCGATGTTCAATCATTACTCCTTTAGGTTGTCCTGTAGAACCTGATGTATAAATAACATACGCTAAGTTGTGAGGTTCTATCATCATGTGCATGTCTTCTCCTGGTTCTTCTTCAAAAGACATATCCATTAGATCTATTACATTACCTTGGAATTCTATCCCCTTTATAATAGAGTTTTGATGTACTAATACATGTGAACACCCACTGTCTGTCAGCATATATTCCACTCTTTGTTTTGGTAAGTCGGTATCAATTGGTAAATACGCCCCACCTGCTTTTAAGACACCTAATATACCTATAACCATCTCGATGGAGCGTTCCATCATCACACCAACAATGGATTCTCTTTTAACTCCTTGGTCTAATAACCTTCTCGCCAACTGATTAGCTTTTATATTTAATTCATTATATGTAATTCCTTTTTCATTACATACAACGGCTATTTGATTAGGGTTCCGTTTTACTTGTTCTTCAAACATTTTATGCACTAATAAATGATTAGAATTTGAATTCTCTTTTTTGTTAAATTCATTCATAATACAATGTTCTTCTTCTATAGATAACATATTAATATTACGCAATCGTACTCTAGGGTTATTAGTTACTTCCTCAACTATATTTGTAAAATGTACCATTAACCTTTCTATTGTCTCCGCTTTAAATAACTTAGTACTATATTCTACTTTTAAATGAATGTTATTATCTATTTCCGTTGCTACTAATGACAAATCAAATTTTGAAACTGACTGCTTAAACGGATACGGTGTAAATTCTAATTCACCAATAGATATTGGATTCATATCCATGTTTTGAAAAACAAACATGGTATCAAATAATGGATTTCTACTTGTATCCCTATGCAAGTCTAAACCTTCTAATAGTTCTTCAAAAGGATAGTCTTGATTTTCATAAGCTTCTAATGTATTGAGTTTTAATCTACTCAAAAACTCAATAAACTCATCGTCATTTTCTAGATAATTTCTCATTACCAAAGTATTAATAAACATACCAATCATATGATTAGTATCAGAATGAGACCTTCCAGCAATAGGCGAACCTACAATAATGTCTTCTTGACCTGTGTATCTAGATAAAAGTATGTTATAAATGGCCAATAAAATCATATATGGCGTGGTACCAGTTTCAGTTGCTAGCTTATTTACTTTAAAAGTTAAATCTGTTCCCAAATTAAAAGAACAAACATTACCTTTAAAGCTTTGTATAGTCGGTCTTTGAAAATCGGTTGGAAAATTTAAAACCGGGAGTTCTCCTTTTAAAGTTGTTAACCAATAATTCTTTTGTTCACTAATTAGATTCTTATAGTAAGGTCCATTTTGCCACATCACATAGTCTTTGTACTGCACTCTCAATTTTGGAAGCTCATTTCCTTTATACAATTCTACAAACTCTTTTATTAATATCCCCATTGATAAACCATCAGATATTATATGATGCATATCTACTACAAGGATATGTCTTTCTTCTGCTATCCTTAAAAGCAACACCCTTAATAATGGAGGTTTTGATAAATCAAATGGACTTATAAACTCATGTATTAAATAATCCGCATCTTTTTCATTTACATGAACGTATTCAATATTGAAATCTACATTAGGCTCAATTTTCTGCACTAATTCCCCATCTAAAATTTGAAAAGAAGTTCTTAATATTTCATGTCTCTCAATTAAAGATTGAAATATATTTTCAAACTTATCTTTACAAATATCCCCTTCTACTTTAAGTATTGTGGGCATATTATAAGTTGTATTTGTACCATCTTCTAATTGATCTACTATAAACATTCTCTTTTGTGACGTAGAAGCTAAATAATACTCTTGTTGTTTTACAGGTTCTATGGAAATATAATTACTTTTTTCCATTTCTAATATACATTTTGAAAAATCAACCAAAACAGGAAACTTAAATAGGGATTTAATAGATAATTGCACATTAAATTCTTTATTAACGATAGAAATTAGCCTAGCAGCCTTTAATGAATGACCACCTATCTCAAAAAAGTTATCCTGTATTCCTACCCTTGGAATTCCTAAAACATCTTTCCAAATTTCAACTAATTTTCTTTCTGTAGAAGTTGTCGGCTCTATATGACTAGATTTTATATTATAAATAGGTTGAGGTAATTTTTTTCTATCTATTTTTCCGTTTTGTGTTAACGGTATGTTTTGAATGGGTATGATCTGTTGAGGTATCATATAATATGGTAACTTTGTTGCTAAATATGCTCTTACCTCTGGAATAGGAATATCTTTTTCGGTAACTACATACGCACATAAATACTTTTCTCCACTTTCATCTTCTCGCTGTATTACTACGGCGGTTTTGATTGTCTCATATTTTAACAAACTTGCTTCTATCTCACCTAGTTCTATTCGATATCCCCTTATTTTCACTTGATGATCAACTCGTCCCAAGTATTCTATGTTACCATCAGGTAGCCATCTCGCTATATCTCCTGTTTTATATAATTTCTCACCATGTTCAAATGGATGATCAATAAATTTATCTGCTGTTAATTCTTTTCGATTGATGTATCCCCTAGCTAACCCTATGCCAGAAATACATATTTCTCCTGGAACACCTATAGGTTGTAGCCTGTGAAATGAATCCAATATATAAATTTTAGTATTTAACAATGGCGAACCTATTGGTACGTTTTGTGTTGTAATTTCTTTATCCCTCTCATATTGATAAGATGTACAACAGACTGTAGCCTCTGTAGGTCCGTATAAATTTAATATTTGGAGGTTCCCCCTAAATAGATGATCGTATTTTGCGAGTAATTCTGTTTTAATTGGTTCTACTCCCACGAAAAGTTTATTTAACGATATCTTCTGATTCGCCCTTACAAAATAATCATATATTTCATTTAATAAGGTAGGTGGAATATATGCTAACGTGACCTGTTCCTCAAGAATGACTTGTACAAGTTTTGGTACATCAAACTTCTCACCTTCATAAATAGTCATTCTTGCGCCATATACCAATGGGACAAATATTTCAAATATAGTAACATCAAAAGAAATACTACTTGAAAATAGTACATTATCAGTTATCCCTATATCTTGAGAGAAGTCCTCATACATTGCACACAAAAAATTAGTTAAGGAACGATGTTCAATCATTACCCCTTTGGGCTGGCCTGTAGAACCTGATGTATAAATAACATATGCCAAGTTGTGAGGTTCTATCGTTATCTGCAAATCTTCTACTTGTTCTTCTTCAAAAGGAATATCCATTAGATTTATTACACTACCTTGGAATGCTACTCCCTTTATAATAGAGTTTTGATATGTTAGTACATGTGAACACCCACTGTCTGTCAGCATGTATTCCACTCTTTGTTTTGGTAAATCGGTATCAATCGGTAAATACGCCCCACCCGCTTTTAAGATACCTAATATGCCTACAATCATCTCAATAGAGCGTTCCATCATCACACCAACAATGGATTCTCTTTTAACTCCCTGGTCTAATAACCTTCTCGCCAACTGATTAGCTTTTATATTTAATTGCTTATATGTAATTTCTTTTTCATTACATACAATCGCTATTTGATTAGGATTCTGTTTTACCTGCTCTTCAAATAATTGAGGAGCTGTTACAGTCTCACAAAGTAATGTTTTATGAACTCTAGTCGTATGATTGAAATCATATAATATTTGATTCTTTTCTGTTTTAGACATTACATCTAGATCCATTGCAGATTTATTTGGATCTTTCATTAATATATCTAAAATATTATATAAATGATTAACTATTCTCCTAACTAATCCTTCACTATATAAAGTAGAATTGTAATCCACTTGAACCTTTAACTGTTCTTCATTTTTCATAAACCTAATAACCATATCAGAGTTTATTTTATCTGTACTCTCATAACAATGAATATCATCTAACATTACTATTGTATTTAATACGGGAAGATTATTACTCTCTCCATCTAGACTTAATAATTGAGTAAGTTTATTAAAAGGAAAATGACAATGTTCATTTGACTCTAAAATTGTTTCTTTAATTTTATATATTATTTCTTTGAAATTATCTTCTTGATTTATTTGAGTACGTAATAATAAAAAGTTGTTTTGAAAAACCGTCTCTTCTTGACCTTGCTTAAAAACTGGCATTCCAATTACTACATCATCCCTATCGGTATATCTACTTAAGAGATATTTCACACCTGATAATAAAATAGTGTACAGTAACATATCAGAATTATTGCTAATTGCTACAGCTCTCTTCGCAATATCCGATGGGAATTGACAATAATAACTTTCCTTAGAAGCCTGAATATTATTTAAAGACAGACAATCACAAGGAAATCTACTTAACTCAACATCACCTGATAACTTGTCTAACCAATATTCTTTTTCTTTTTTAAATTTTTCACTAGATAATAAAACCTGCTGGGTAAATTTATCAAGCATTTTTTCTTCCCACCATTCTCTATGATATTGATACTAAATACTACATATTTAGTGGTTATGTTCCCCATAGACCCATCCGTTTTATCATGAGGGAGCACAATCATACTCGTCATTGGGAGTTTTCTTCCTCGGTAATAAAACTCCCAATGACGACCAGTTAGATTGCTACTTTAACGATAGAAGTTTCACATAAAGCATAGAAATGCACTTTTCTCTTACTCAGATACATCTCTTAATTTTTTTACTTCACAGATTTTACCCTATCTAGTATTTTCATAATTAACTCGCCCACGATGTCAGCTTGATGTAGTAAAAACATATGACCACCATTAACTGTTAGAAAATGAACCTCATTGCCCCATTCTACCCACTTCTTAGCCCCTTTTACTGTATAATTAGAGTCTGTTGTTCCACTAATAATATATAGGGGCGCTTTCAACAATGTTGTGTCATCATTTATATAATTCTCAATGGCATGAAAGTCTGATCGAATAACTGGAAGGATATAGTTTAAAAGCTCCTGATGTTGTAATACTTCATCCGGTAATCCTCCCAAAGACTTTATATAATCTATAAAGTCTTTATCATCTAAATGATTTGTTTTTCTTCTTATTTCCGGTGGATTCATAGCAGAGATAATAACATTTTTAGGATTTATGCCCTTACTTTCTAAAATTTGAGCCATACGGTGAACTATAATTCCTCCCATGCTATGGCCAAATAATGTAACCTCTCCCTCTAAAATTGGTTGCATCTCCATTAAATATAAATTAACAAGATCATCTATGTTATCAACTAGTGGAGAAAGATTAGGACCATGGCCTGGAGGATCAAATGAAATAAGCTTTATATCTTTCGGTAAATAATTCTTTAAAGGTAAAAAAGAATTCGAATAGCCCCCAGCATAAGGAACACAAACCAAATATTTGTTACTATTCAATCCTGGCGATAAATCTTTCATTAATTTTCTCAAGTGACTTCTCCTTTATTAAATAAAATTTTCATCAAATAGTTGTTTAATCAAACAAATTATCAATTTCTTCATCACTAAGGTTTAAGGTTTCAAAATCTGATGAAGTAAATTCTTTTGTTTGCATTTGACAACAGGATTGGATATATATCTGTAGTCGTTCTAGATAATCTGAAAATAAATTTTCTACAAAATTCTTTTGAAAATGACTTGTACTAAATGTCACATGAATTTCTAAGCTTTTATTCTTAACCATGGCCACAATATCCAATAATGCAGTAATATGATTATCTTTTGATTGTTCACTGCCACTTTGATAATCAACAATAGTAAACCATCCATCCCCGAGAGAATTATCTATCTCTCCTAAATAGTTAAAACGAATTATATTTTGAGTTAAATCTTTGCAAGAAGGAAACTTCTCTTTAAGAATTCCATATCCAATTCCCTTATTAGGTCTTTTACGAACCTCTTCTTTAACACTCTTTATTTGATTAGCAATATTATGCGAAACTTGTAATACAATAGGATACATCGTTGTAAACCACCCTACTGTACGTGAAATATCAAGATGCTCAAATAATTCCTCTCGACCATGACCTTCTAACTCAAATTTAATTTGATCTTGGTTTGTATATTTACCTAAATTTTCTGTCAACACAGCAAGTAACAACTCCATTGGTTGTGTATTGTAAGGCACATTTGCAGTAGTTAATAGTTTTCTTGTATCATCTGCATTCAATGTAAAGGTAAGAGTCGTACAACTTTCAACAGTACTATTTTCTTTTTCTCTATTAATTTGAAAATTATTATCTAGCGTGTTATCTATGGATTCCCAATAATCTAATTCATCATGTACTAAATTAACTCCTCGACTATTTAAAGCTTCAGACCAATCTTGGAAAGAGTTAGTTTTTAATGGTAGCGATGGAACTTCTCCTAAATACAAGCTATTCAAACATCGGTTTGCATCTTCAATTAAAATACGCCAGGACACAGCATCAACAATAAGGTGGTGTGCAGTTAATAATAACAACTGTTGATCATTTGAAAGCTGGAATAAGGCCCCTTTAAATAATGGTCCTACATTCAAATTTAAACTTCCTTTTAACTCTTCACCTTTTATATGAACCTGATTCAAAGCTATTTCAATTGGAATTTCAGACAAATCAAACATGGTAACCTTAGAATCAACAATGGACATATCTTCGTCATAATAGAAGTAATTCTGCTTATCCTCATACCTTAACCGTAACAAATCATGATGATGCATGATCGTATTTAACATCTTATTAACATATTCTTCTTTAACCGGCTTCTTCAAAGACAGTAATACCGATTGATTCCAATGATGCGGGTTCTTAAACTGTTGATCAAGGAACCAACGCATAATAGGAGTAGGCTCTACCTTTCCTGTTACCAATGTTTGTGAGACTGTAACATCTTTTTGTTTAACTAACATTGCTGCCAATTCACTTACAACTGGATAATTTAGTACATCTTTAACTCTAACTTTCCATCCCAGTTCTTGTAATCTAGCGCTCACTTGGATCGCTTTAATAGAATCTCCACCTAAATGATAAAAATTACTATGCAATTCGATTCTATCAGTCTGTAATATTTCCTTGAGAACTTCACTAACCATTCCAGTAACATCTTCATCTACTTCTTCTAAATGAGTATGATTAGAACCGTTATTTAACATCGGATCTGGCAACGCTTGACGATCTACCTTTCCATTGATAGTAAGCGGTAGCTGATCCATATAGATAAAAAATGAAGGAATCATATAACTTGGTAGCATATGCGAAATAAAACTGCGTATTTCTATATTTTGAACACTGTCTTTCAAAACAATGTAAGCAACTAGATGATTTGAATTATCCTCACCTTGCCAATTCACCACTACTACATCTTTAACAGACTTGTGTTGTAACAGTGCATTCTCAACTTCCCCTATTTCAATACGATATCCTTTAACTTTCACTTGAGAATCCATCCGTCCTTGATACTCAATTAATCCATTTGGCAACATGACAGCTAAGTCACCACTTCGATACATCTTCTCACTCGAAATAAATGGATTGGATAAAAAACGTTGCGCTGTTAAATCCGGACGATTTAAATAACCTTTAGCTACCCCATCACCCGATATATAAATTTCTCCTTTTACACCAATAGGAACCGGCTGAAGATTCTTATCCAATAAATATATTTGAACATTATCAGCTGGTGTACCAATTGGTACGGATGCTCTTCGATCTAGATCTGGATCATAACGATGAATCATACATCCAACCACAGTTTCAGTTGGTCCATATTCATTAATTATTTCAACTTTACCGCTAAAAAGATCATATATCTTTTCGGCTACTGAGGTTTTCAAATCCTCTCCACCCACAATCAATCTGCGAAGAGATGAAACTCTTGGGGGTGAATAGTTATTTAACAATGCTAAATGTGAAGGCGTAACTTTCAACACTGTTACTACATTTTCCTTGAGTATTTTTGACAAAATAAACTCATCTTCATTATCATGATATATTACTAACAATAAACCACTTATTAAAGGAGTGAATATTGAAGTTACTGTTAAATCAAAAGAAACGGATGAATATAATGCAAAAACATCATTTTCACTACTAATATAGTTCTTTTTAGCCCAGGAAATATAGTTAACCAATCCACATTGAGTGATTACAGTTCCTTTAGGATTCCCCGTGGTTCCAGAGGTATAAATTATATATATTGGATCATTGGGTGCATTTACTAGGTTTAGATTGGCATTATCTCCTTCATAAAGTTTCTGATCACATATATTAATTTTCTCACCTAAATATTCTAAATTACCCTCATTTGTATAGTCAGTTAAAAGTAATGTTGTGCCGCTATCATTCAAAATATAACGAATTCGGTCCTCTGGGTAGGAAGGATCTATAGGTAAATATGTACCTCCAGCCTTAATAACTCCCCAAATTGCAATTACTATCTCAAGTGAATGTTTAGCTAGTATACCCACGACTTGACCATTTTTGACTCCTTTTTCTCGTAACTTTCTTGCTAACTGATTAGATTTCTTATTTAATTCAAGATAAGTCATTGATCTATCAGCATGTTGAATTGCTATTTTTTCTGGTGTCTGTTTTACTTGTTCTTCAAATAATTCTTGAATAGTTTTTTCTTTCGGATACACAACAGCTGTATTGTTAAATTTCTCTAACATAAACTTTTGCTCATCATCCGATAACAAAGATAATTCTTTTATCGATTGATCTTCATTACGTAAAACTTGTTCTATTAAAGCTAAAAACCTTTCATGCATACAATTGATTTGATCTTCTTCAAAATCCGCGACTTTATAATCATATTGAATTTCTAAACCTTCATCTGCCCATTCCTTAATAACTAACTGCAATGAATAGGCTTGGTAACCACTGTAAAACTCCACGTTTTCTAAAGAAAATCCATCAATAGTATTTTTAAGTTTTGTATTATAGTAATTCACACTATATTGAAATAAACCATCGTATCCTTTACTAGTCAATTGCAAGTCTTTTACCAATAAGTTATAAGGATAACGCTGGTGAAATAGACATTGTTTTATTTCATGATTTACTCTTTTAATGAAAGATAGAACACTCTCATCTTCATCCACATTTAACCGTAACGGCATTGTGCTAGTAAACATACCTACTATTTTCTTTTCTAGTACACCGGAACGATTTAGTACAGGAGATCCAATGATTATGTCTGATTGATCATACATTTTATGAATATAAATAAGCATAAAGGTTGAAAATAATGTATTCATAGATATTCTATGTTTTTGTATAAAAGACTGTAGAGCAACCGATTTTTCTTTTTCAATTAAAAATATCTTTCGTTTCCCTTCTAGAGAATGAGATGTTTTTGATAAAAAGAAATCTGGCAGATTCATAAATTTCTCATTCCAATAATTCTTATTTTTTACGTATCGAGGGGATTCCAGATATTTCTCCTCTGCTTGTAAATAAGACAGATAAGTAGATTCAACCGTATCATTTATATGCTCATCATTCTTTAACTTAGAGTAAAAATCGATAATTTGACTCGTCATAAGTTGGATTGTCCAACCATCAGCTATAATATGATGAAACTTAACAAAATAGGAGCTTTCTACATCACTTATTTTCAAGAGCACAAATTCAAACAGAGGGCCTCCTTCAAGTGGAATTTGTTTTTGAAATTCATCCTGGGCCCATTTTCTAGCTTCTAAACTTGGATTATGATGATTAGAAAAATCAATTAAACGTATTGGTGTAGGTTCAAATGGTGATATATATTGGTGGGGTTCTCTATGTTGTTGAAAAATCCGTAGACGTAAACCATCATTTTTCTTAATGAATAATTGAATTGCTTTTTCTAAAATTGTAAAATTAATTTCCCCATTAATAAGAACCATCCCTCCGATGTTATACATAGATGTGTTTGGATAAATTTGTTCATTATACCAAACTCTTTTTTGTGGATGCGTAAGAGAATGCTTTACAATTGTTTGTTGCATATTTCCACTTCCCCTCTATCCACATCCGTTGGTGTTTCCGGAAATTGTATATTAATATAGTGAGGATAAGGATTTATATTCTCAAGATTATGTTCTAAAATTAATATTCCATTTTCGTTGCTAGTTTCCTTAAATCCAGCTAATCGGTACGTAACAAACATCATACGGTTACGGTCAGTCTGTCGAAACTCAGCCAAAAAGCGTTTACCTGCCTGTTTTGTCCTTTCCATTAGATATGTGAGGAGTATAGTACCAACGCCACGGGACATTACACGACAAGACATGAGAAGAAGTTTTAGACAGTCGGCTTCCTCCGTCCTTTTTACAAGTGTTAAACCAATCTTCCCATAGGAGCCATATTTGTCTGATAACTCACAAACTAATAATAAATAATCTGGATGATTACGATAATAGTTTAATTCATCATAATCATAGGTAATACCAGTCGAATTTAATTGATTCGTACGTACTGTTAACTCCTCTGCACGCTGCAAATCTTCCTCACGAGCCTCACTAATCACAAAATTCATCCCAAGTGAAGCTAAAAATTCTTCTTTTGGGCCTTCATATTCTTCTTCATCCTTCGTTCTCTTAAGATTTTCTAAATACATCAGTCTTCGACGACGTGAATCTTCTGTAATTCTTTTTGGTTGTAGTCGTGGCAAGTCTAATAACGACTTATATTCATTTACATGTATACACAGAATATCATTATGAACACTCTGTACTTCTTCTAATTCAAAAGGTTGGTCATCAATGAACACAAAAGTATCAATACCTATGTTTAAATTTTTTCTAATTTTCTCAATGGAACTAGATTTAGAGTTCCAATGAATCTCCGGATATAAAAAATACTCTTCTATTCCAAATTCCCGTAATTTAGCTATTGCATCTTCGTAGTTATTTTTACTAGCAACTGATTGCAGTATTCCACGTCGATCTAATTCACATATAATTTCATAAATTCCAGGTTTTAAAGTAACTGTACCACTCTCTAATAAAACACCATCCCAAATTGTACAATCTAAGTCCCAAACAACACATTTAATTTCCTTACTCATGATAATGCCTCCTTTGTTTTATTCATTTTCACAGTTCCCATCTCCATCACTATAAGCTTATCTGCCAAATGAAAATATTGATCGTCGTGAGTAATAGCAATAATACATTTACCCTTCGCTCGCATTTGAGGTAACAATTCTTCATAAAAGAAGCGTCTATAACCAGGATCTTGATCTGCTGCCCATTCATCAAATAAAAGTATAGGTCGATCTTCCAAATACGTAACCAGCAATGCCAACCTTTTCTTTTGTCCAGTTGATAGTTGCGTAGTAGTAAAGCGCCCATTCTCAATGCCAACCTTGTCACTCAGTTGGAGAAGTTCTAAATAATGATCGATTTCTGCTTTCATTCCTTCTGTATTAATTCCATATAGCCTATCAAAAACATGAAAATCACTCAGGATAGCTGAATAGTATTGATTCAATTCCTCTGGAGCTATTTCTTTTCCATTTAATAAAATGTTACCTTCATTAGGTTCATATAACCCAGTAATCAGTTTTGATAAAGTAGATTTTCCACTCCCATTACCACCAGCAATAAAGACTATTTCTCCAGAATTAAACTCCATGTCTATTGGACCAATACCAAAACCAGTAAAATCTCCATCTTTATTCTTATACTTATAACTTACATTTTGTAGCTGCAAACAAATTGGCACATCTAAGTACTCTTTTGTTGTCGCGATTTGCTCATTTGCCTTTATATGATCTACACTCTTCACCATTTGTTGAATACGTTGCCAAGAAATACGTACATTTACGAGCTGAGGGATACCGCCCAGTATTTCATTAACTGGACCTGTCATATACAGAAAAACGATTACATAGTTACTTATCGTCTCTTTCGGCATA
Source organism: Bacillus cereus group sp. BfR-BA-01356 (assembly GCF_022663635.1). Lineage (NCBI taxonomy): Bacteria > Bacillati > Bacillota > Bacilli > Caryophanales > Bacillaceae > Bacillus > Bacillus cereus group sp. BfR-BA-01356. The sequence goes on from NZ_JAKUFX010000013.1 coordinate 41,276, forward strand.
TTAACAAAAATTTCTGGAAATACGAAAACTACAATACCAATAACAAAAATGAATAATAGTTCTCCCAGAACAAACACATTTGCAAATTTAATATCTCCTATCGTTCGTTTAACACGATAGTTATTACAGCTTTCATTCATAACTTCTCGAAAATCGTTTCGTTTTCCAGTATGAAGCCTAAGCTCTTTGAAACCATGTCTTAGATCACCAATCAAACGAAAATATACATTCTGAATATCTCTTGTTTCATTCCAAACTTTATCTGCTTGTCGTCCGATCAAAGAATATACCCCTGCAGTAATAAAGATGATACACAAGGATAGTAAAAAGGCATACATATTCATTACACCAAGATAGAGAAAACAAAATAGTAACGTTAATAAACTTGTTCCAGCAGTAACTAATAGATTGAGAGAACGAGAGATAACTTCCGTATCGTTATTTAATGTCGCCTCTATTCGGCCCTTCTCAATCAACTCCAATTTGTAATAAGGAGTCTGTAACAACTTATCTGTTAATTCCATCCTTTTTTCATAAACTAGCTCGTTTGTATACGATACAATGCTAGTTCTAATAATACGTTGTGAAAAGACATACATAACGATTCCAAGTACAAAGTAAAATAACAAGCCATTTTCCAAATTATTTGATCTAACAAACGTTTCATTAATCACAAAAATGAGAAAGGCATTACCAAATCCTGATATTAATCCCAAAACAATTAAAGTCAAAAGCGACTTTCCCTTTTGTCTTGGAAAACAAAGATTTAAGAATGTATGGATAACATAGGCCAAACCCACCCCAGCAATTGCATATATTGCAAGTACAACAGTTGAAGGAGCCCAAACTTTTATAAATGCCCACGGAAGCCCCCCAAACAAGAGATTTGGTAGTTGATAAAGTGCATAAATCATTAGCCCATATATCGCAACAACTAATACCATATGTAACCATGTTTTTCCCGTTGGTAATATAAACTTTCTTTTTCTAAAAATAATCTCCCTGATTAAATGAAATAACATGACCAATAACGTTAGTAAACACAAAGATGAGATCACAAATAAGGCTGTTCCTATTTGATCCGTTTTCTTATATTCATCATAGAGTAACGGTTTAACTTCTTTATCTATCATCATATTTAAAAGACTGCTACCGATATAGTAAGTGTAATTACTATTCAGATTTGCTAATACTACGACCCCTATCTGTTCCTCATCACGGAAACCAATATACGATGAATAATTTGGGTTACTTCCACCATGTGAAATTTCCCCTCCACCACTTTGATAGACCTCCCATCCAGCTGCATATGAAGCTCCATTGCTATCTGGGGCAACCTTTCTATTCGCTTTATGAGAATCGTTAATCAATTCCTCCGGAAACATCCTAGGCTTTTCAACCCCAAGCTGTAATTTTAACCATCTTTCCATATCATTTATATTTGAAATAAAATATCCAGCCGGTGTATTCCCCCTATAATTAGGAGCGTCATAGGGTAATGATTGTAAGAAATTACGCTTGTAACCTTGGGCCATGTTATCTAATGGGGCCATCTCACGTCCAGCGTATGTACTCAATAAATCCAACTTTGATAGCACATGATCTTGAACATATCTTTCAAATGATTGATTAGTTGCCTTCTCGATTACTAAGCCTAATAGATCGTAGTTAACCGTAGAATATTCAAAACTGCTACCCGGCTCTCGGTTTAGTCCTATTGGCATAACATTCCTAATCGTTTTCTCAATAGAATCTTTGCCATTGGTTATAGGAATATATCCAATGGCCTTTTCCGGTATTCCACTAGTATGGTGTAATAAGTCATAAAGTGTAATTTCATAAGGTTTGCCTTTATACTCCATTTCAAACCATGAAACATATTTAGTTAAAGAATCACTAAGTTTAATTTTCCCTTCTTTTTCTAGCTGCAATACAGCTAATGCCGTAAAAGCTTTTGAAGTAGAACCTAGCTCGAAAAGCGTCTCATTCGTAACTTGACGTTTATTGTCTATATCGGCATAACCATAATTCTTCTTATAAATCGTTTCGTTTCCTTTTACAATTACTACTGAAAGTCCAGGAATACCCGCTTGAGATATTTGTTCTTCTATATGCTTCTGTATTTTCTTCTCATTAAACTGTACCGTTTCCTGCGCTTCCACCTGTCGATAAGGGAGTACTATTAAAGTCATTAAAATGATAAACTTCAACCATATGTTTAACTTCATATTTTTAGCCCTCTTTTAGTTAACTTGGATTAACTTTTCAATTTTCTTTTTAAATGGTTGCACAACATTTTGACCAATACGTTCAATTTCATGCTCACTAATCTGAGAAGTAATAAGAAAATAATTTGCCCCTATTTCCCAAAAATCAGTTAACGTCGAGATGACTTCCTCATAGCTACCAACTATAGAAATTGAATTAGATGGGTTAACTAAACTTAGACCTCCCCAAAGATGATCATCTATCCACATACTATCTTTTGTAATTAAATCTTTATATCGGCGAAGTCCAACAGAATCTGCATTATCTAAAAATAGCTTAGTCATCCTCTTTAAGGCTGCTGGTGTTCTCTCAAGTAATTCATATGCTTCTTTATATGCTTCTTCCGAAGTCTCACGAGCAATGATGTCTACTAAAATAGCACCTGGAATTTTCTCGCGCCCATATTGCTTAGCGTAATTATTAACTGTTTGATAGTGTTCTCTAAGACTTTTGCGGTCTGTTGCATAAAGTATATAAGCATCACCATACTCTGCAGCTACTCTCATTGCCTCCTCGGAGGACCCCGCTACAAAGTAGCGGGCACTTCGAGAGAGATCTTCCTTTGGATAAATATCACTATTTTCTACTTGATAAAACTCACCTTTATAGCTAGTTACTCCTCGTCTTAATTGTTGTAACAGCTCAATATATTCTTTTGTCCTAGCATATCGAACATGGTGCGGTTCTGGTAATCCATCACGCGCAAGGACAAGCGAGGCACTTCCAGTTACAATGTTAATATCTGCACGATTACCAATTAAACTATTTAAAGTATTCAATGCTTTTGCTGTTACGGTAGGAAGCATCTGGTTTGTATTTTGCGCAACCAAAATCTTTACAAACTCCGTATTCATTCCAATCATAGACGCTGCTATCATTGGATCAACAGATGTTGGTGCAATGGAAACCAATACCGAGTCAAAGTTATTCTTCTCAGCTCTTTTAGCTTGATTAACATATTCCTCTAGAAGTTCTTTTGTTTGTGGTGTTGGAATAACAGGTAATCCCCAACAAAACTCAACTTTTGACGGAACTACTTCTTTATTAATCATGTTGTTCCCCTCCCTTTACTACTTTCTATTTTTTAAAGCAGATAATGTATTTTTCATAACCGATTTCGCTTTCAATAACTCTTTTTTATTTGTTAAATTGTTATTTACTTCTTGATTACTTAAATATTTAGCAAGAGATTTAATCGACGTATGCTCATAAAGAACAACTATAGGTAAGTCTCGTTTAAAGGCCTCTTTTAATTTCACATTAATACGAACAAGATCTAAAGAACTCATTCCTAGATCGAAGAAATTATCGTAGATTCCTATTTCTTCGATTCCAAACATATCTTTTAATAATTCGTATAATTGTTGTTCAATTTCATTAGTTGGTGGTCTATATGTTGTTGAAACATCTGAACGATTCTGCTTTAATCTATTCTTACTTCCTTTTTCCAATAGTTCATTATAATAGTTGGCACCATTTAAAAGTTTCCAATGTAAATCTATTGGAGAAACCACAACTTGTTGTTGATTTCTATTGATAATACTACGGAATACTTTTAAGCCCTCTTCTACAGTTACACCATCATGTAATACACTTTCCATATCCATATTAAATTGCTTTGCCCATATTTCAGCAGACTTAAGTGACATACCCACCTCTTGCCAATCTGGCCAGTTAATAGCTACAGTGAACACTCCATCATGAGCCCGCTTATAAAATGCAAATGCATCTAAAAATTCATTCGCTGCATTATAACCACTCTGACCAAATTTCATATGATACGCCACATTACCAATTGATGAACATAGTACGAAGAAATCAATTGGTTCATCTTTTAATAAAGCATCGAGCACTAGTGTACCTTTAATTTTCGGAGCTAAAATTTTATTATTAGATTCTTTTTCACGATTCATCATAATACCTAGATAATCAGCGACACCGGCTGCATGAATTACGCCATTAATAGAACCAAAACGAGATTTAGCCTTTTCAATTGCCTGTTTCATATCATCTTGATTGGAAACATCAGCACTTAGGATCATGTATTCTGCACCTTGAGACTCCATTGTCAACAAATCAGAAATAATTCGGCTTATACGCTCGTCTTTATTTTCTAGGTACTGTTCCCATTGATTACGAGGTGGGAACTCTGAGCGGCCAATCAATATAAGTTTGACATTTTGTACTCTATTAGCTAAATCTTTTGCAATTTCAAATCCAATTCCACCAAGTCCACCAGTAATTAAATAAACGCCACCCTCTCGTAATCTATCAATTTCTACATCTTCTTCCTCAAAAGGACTTTGAATAATCGTTTGCGCCCATCGATGACGTCCTCGATAAGCTACAACTATATCAGTAGAATCCACAAAACTCTCCATTAAACCCGCTTCTTCAAACATTTGTTGAGAATCTGTATCCATATCAATGGTACGACATTTTATATTTTGAAACTCAAGATTGCATATTTTTGAAAAGCCTAGAATTGTAGCTTGTTCTGGCTTTAAGTTCAGCTCTGTACCTGTAACTTCAAACATACGGTCAGTAAAAATGTTTAACTGTAATGCTCCCTCATAATTAATTTTCCCAATTGCTTGTGCAATATAAAGTAACGAATAATATCCTTCATCCATTGATCGTTCAATTCTCTCTTGATCGAGAATAACCTCATTAACTGGATTAAAGCTCCAAGCATGTATAATCTTATTTGGTAATAAATCTTTTTGTTCTAATTCTGAAAATAGCATTTCATAATGCATTTTTTGAGATGGACATATCGTATATAAACCGTCGGATTTTTCAGAGAAAATACCACCTGTTTTAACTTCAATTACATCATGACCTTCTCTTTTTAATTTTTCTATCAGTCGATTGAATCGATTTAGATGATCATTGAAAATAAGCCATTTATATTTTTGTTCTTTCTTTATTTGTATAGATTTTAATGTTTTGCGTTCCCAAGAAGGCAAATAAAACCAGTCTTTAATATTAGCCTGTTTATTATGGCCTCTTGTTTCCTGAGTTAAACTCTGGGATTGAGTATTAAAAAATGGATCAGCTTTAAATCGTTTTTTTATGAAAGGATACGTTGGTAAATCTAATAACCTTTTATTCTCACTGTTATTAAAAGTATTCCAATTTATAGTTCCACCTTGCATCCATAACCGTCCCATTTGCTTGCATAAATGCTCGAAGTCATTTGATTTATCCAGAGGATGACGTAACATGTTTAAAGCCAATTGATCTTTACTTCTATTTAAATGTTTTAATACAAAAGTTGATAATGCATTACCTGGGCCAATCTCAAGGCAAATTACATTTTTCAAATGAAAAATTTCAGATAATCCCTTTGAAAATTGAACAGTACTTCGTAGATGCTGTGCCCAATAAGAAGGTGATGTGGCTTGATTTGCTGTAATCATTTCACCTGTAACATTAGATATATAAGGTATTTTAGGACTTGATAATTTTATATTTCCTACAGCTTGCTCAAATGCATCTAGAACTTCATCCATCATTCGAGAATGGAAAGCATGCGAAGTAAATAGACGCGTTGTCTTTACTCCATGATTTAAAAGTAATTCCTCAATCTTATTGATTGAAAGTACAGTACCAGAAATTACTGAATGTTGAGAGGAATTTACAGCTGCTATATCTACATCATCTGTTATATAGGTTTTTAATTCTTCAACAGATAAATTTACACTTAGCATAGCGCCTTCTGGTACGCTATTCATTAACTTCCCTCTAATCATTACTAAATGTAATGCATCTTCATAAGACATTACTTCTGCTAAACAAGCTGCTACAAACTCACCAATACTATGGCCAAACATGACCCTTGGATAAACTCCCCAATTCATTAGAAGCTTGGCTAATGCATATTCAATAGTGAATAGTAGAGGTTGCGTCATTGAAGTTCTATTTAACTGTTCAGTTGCTTTATCCTCTGTCTCCTTTGTAGGATACAAAATATTTTTCATGTCTATATCTAACCAATTTGAGAGTAAGGCTAAACCTTGATCAACGTGTTCACGAAATACAGGTTCATTTTCATATAAATCTCTACCCATATTGATATACTGTGATCCTTGACCTGAAAAAAGAAAGGCTAAAGGTCTACTCTCCATTGCGTTTGTTTTCTCTAGTCCCGTATCACCAAGTTTTTCTATGGCATCCTCTATTCCATTAGCAACTACAGCAGTTCTATATGGAAATTCACGACGACCTTTTTGTAATGTATAAGCTGTATCAGATAGTGATATCTCTGGATTCTCCTTCAAATGCAATAATAGATCGTTAGTAGCTTTATCTAAGGATTCCTCTGTTTTTGCTGAAACAGTTAATAAGTTCCAAGATTGTTTTTCAAAATTCTTAGCATTGTCAGGAACAGACTCTAACACTATATGTGCATTAGTTCCACCCATCCCAAACGAACTAACACCTGCTCTTCTTACCTCTTCTTTCCATGGGATAAGTTCCGTATTTACACGAAACGGATTTTTTCCAAAATCAATGCTAGGGTTTGGGTTATTATAATGAAGGCTCGGCGGAATTTTCTTGTTTTTCAAAGCTAAGACCGTCTTTATAAATCCTCCAACTCCTGCTGCAGCATCTAAATGTCCAATGTTCGTCTTCACTGATCCAATTAAAACTCTACCTGGTTCTTGCTTACCAAAAGCTAACTTCAATGCTTCTACTTCTATAGGATCACCTAGTTGCGTACCAGTCCCATGAGTTTCTATATATGAGATTTCTTCAGGCTTAACACCAGCTATTTCATGAGCCGATTTTATAACAGCAGCTTGTCCATCAACCCCTGGCGCTGTAAATCCAGCCTTATTGGACCCATCATTGTTTACTGCAGCTCCTTTAATAACTCCATGTATTAAATTTCCATCTCGAAGAGCGTCCTCCAACCTTTTCAGTACTACAATACCAGCACCATTTCCACCCACTGTTCCTTGAGCATCCTTATCAAAAGCTCGACAATGACCATCTGGTGAGAAAATCATACCATCTTCATATAAATATCCTGTTTTTGTTGGATAAGTTATACTTACTCCCCCGGCCAAAGCTATATCGCATCGTCCATCAATAAGATCTGCCCATGCGTTTTGAATAGCAACTAAGGAGGTAGAACAAGCTGTTTGTACTGTAATCGCTGGTCCTTTTAGATTTAATTTATAAGCCAATCGAGTAGCAAAGAAATCTTTTTCGTTTAACAACATTGCTTGGAAATCTTCTAATGTATTAGAAGATTCACTAGCAATAGAACGAAGCCAGTGGAAATTTGGTGATCCTCCAACATAAACTCCTGTATCCATATGAGAAGAATTAACCTCACCTGCTTGTTCTAGTGCTTCCCATGCGCATTCATGAAGTATTCGCAGTTGTGGATCCATCATTTCAGCTTCTTTTAGACTGTAATCAAAAAATTCATTATCAAATGCATCTACATCTTCTAAATACCCTTTAGATTTTATATAATTAGGTTTTTGAATCACTTCTTTTGGTATGCCCATCTCACTAAGTTCTTCATCTGTAAATGTACGAATGGATTCTATCCCTTGTTCTAAATTTGACCAGAATTGCTTAAGATTAGAAGCGCCTGGCATACGAACCGCCATACCAACCACTGCTACATCATTTTTATTCATAGATAAAAGATTTTCTTTCTTAACTTCTTCAGGTTGGTGTTCCATAGCATTATCACTTCTAAAGTAGGAAGCTTGATCATGAACCGTTGGGTATCGGAATAACATAGGCATTGTAAGTTCTTTTTCAAACTTGCTTCGTAAACGAGAAAACAATCGAACCATTTTTAAGGAGTTCCCTCCAACATCAAAGAAATTATCATACAACCCTACTTTTTCTACCCCCAAAACTTCCTTCCAAACATCAGCTACCGTTGTTTCAAGCTCATCTAGTAAATCATTTGGTTGTACTAACTTAGTAGGCTTAGGTAAAGCACGACGATTAACTTTTCCATTCGTAGTTAATGGCATTTCACTTAAAAGTACAAAATACATAGGTATCATATACGAAGGTATTTTGTCAGTAAGATAATAACGTAATTCATTTTGAGATATATCTTGATCAGTTAGTATATAAGCACACAGTTCTTGTTCCTCTCCAAAAGCAATAGATAAAACTACCGCTTCCTTCACATCCGCATGCTGTTGTAAATGATGTTCTATTTCTCCTGTTTCAATTCGATAACCACGTATCTTCACTTGATGATCACTACGACCTATATACTCCATTTCGCCATTTTCAAGAATACGGACTAAATCTCCTGATCTATATAATCTTTCACTTGGATTATAAGGATTCTGTATAAAACGTTCACTGTTTAGTTCAGGACGATTTAGATATCCCCGCGCAACTCCATACCCTCCAACATAAAGTTCCCCTTGCATTCCCTTAGGTGTAGGATTCATATGTTTGTCAAATACATAGCACGAATACGTAGGAAGAGGCACGCCTATAGCACTAAGATTACTGTGCATTTCTTTTTCTCCAATTTCCTTATAAGTAACATGTACTGTCGTCTCAGTTATTCCATACATATTTACTATGACCGTATTAGGTGAACGCTTAAACCAACTTTGCAGTAAACCTGGCTTCAGCATTTCCCCTCCAAATGTAATTAACCTAATTTTAAAAGCAAGTTTAGGCATCTCTTCAACTACTTGTTGAAAAACATAGAATGCAGATGGAGTTTGATTCAATACCGTTACTCCCTCATCTGCAATCAACTGGGCAAGTTTATACGTATCACGGATTGTTTCTTTTGTTGCCAGGACAAGACGTCCACCATAAGTAAGTGATCCAAATATCTCCCAAACTGACATATCAAAACAGAAAGAATGAAATAGTAACCACACATCATCACTAGAGAATTTAAAACTATTTGGTTGATGCATGACAAGTTGTATTACATTACTATGTTCAATCATAACCCCTTTAGGACGTCCTGTTGTTCCAGAAGTATAAATGACATATGCTAAATTATTTGGGGCAACATCTACTCTCTCGAAATCTTGCATAGGTGTCTCATTGAGTTCTTCAATAAAAAGCTTTGTGCTATCAAATTTAACTTTATCCTCAAATAAATTTGAGGTTATTATTACATTCGAACCACTATCTTGAAGAATAAAATCAATTCGTTCCTGAGGATAATCAGGATCGATTGGAACATAAGCCCCACCTGCTTTTAAAATACCAAGTAGAGAGATAATCATATTAAATGAGTAATCCAACATTACAGCTACTGGAGAATCTAAAGTTACACCTTCTTTTAGAAGAGCAAATGCCACTTTATCCGCACGCTCATTCAACTCTCCATAAGTCATCTCACTATTCTCAAATGTAAGTGCCACTCTCTCAGGATGCTTTTCAGCTTGCATCTCAATTAATTGATGAAGTGTTGTGTGTGGGAATGTAGCACTTTGATTTTGACCACCTTGAAGCAAAAACTTTTCTTCTGCCTCATCTAACATTTTAAGAGTTTGTATTGGTTGTCCTTCATCTAAAAGCATTGAATCTAATAGCTGTATAAAATGGTTAGTTATACTGGTAATAATGGATTCATCAAATACATCTTCAGGCCACATCATTGCAAGTTTAATAGAATCGAAACACTCTATTGAGACGGTTAAATCATAGTTGGTCATTTCATTTACTTCATAACCTGAAATTCTTACACTTTCATCAATTTCTTTCAGCTTTTCTATATCAAGAGGATAATTCTCAACTACCATAATAGTGTCAAATGACACGTTTAAATCAACAATTGGAGTCGTTTCATATTCAGTTCTTCTTTGGACATCACTTTGAATTCTTTGTAAAAGATCTGAAACAGTCATTCTCCCATCAGCACTTACACGAAGTGGTGGTGTATTTATAAATAAACCTACCATTTCACTCAGACCGTGCATTGGAATTGAACGCCCAGATACTGTTGTACCGAATATTACGTCCTCTGAATTTTTGTACCTTTGTAATAATAGACCCCAGGCTGTATAGAATAATGTAGCCAATGTTACACCTTGATTACTTGCAAAACTTCGAAATCTATCACTTCGCTCTTTATCTATCTCTTTTACATATGTTTTTGCTTTTTTTAGTTGATTAGAATTTTTATTGGATAAATTTATTTGTTCAATTAATCCATTTAAATATTGTTCCCAAAAAAGCCTTTGTTTTGATTTATCTTGTTTTTGTTGCCATAGTATATATTCTTTAAATTTCTTTTTATTTATAGATGATGGTACATCTCCCTTTATTAACTCTCGATATACCTTAATAAACTCTTGTAAAATAATACTATTACTCCAACCATCAAACAAAATATGATGATGACGTAAAACCATTTCATATTCGCCTTCGTTCAAATGGCACAGTTCGATAGAAAAGGGAACTGTTTGTAAATCAAAGCTTTCTGTATCATTAGATACTTTGCCATCACTATAAATAATGTTCGGAGTATGCTCTTTTAGTATAAGTTGTACAGGTTGTTTAACTTTTTCCCACCGAAAAATTGTACGCAGCATTTCATTTTCCCGCGTTACATAATTCCACGCCTCTTCAAACTTTGGAATATTAATTTTTCCAGTTAAGCAAAGTCGAAGTTCTTCATGATATAGCTTTCCTTCGGGTTCTTTCAAATAATGATAAAGAATACCTTCCTGCACTGGTGTAAGGGCGATTACATCTTCAATATCTTCTTTATGAATCTTTACTGCTTTCCTCATTAACAGAACCTCCTACAAGTGTGGTATGGTGTGAATATTTATCGGAACCTAATAAGGCAAGTGCTTTTCTATCTATCTTTCCGCTATCCGTTAATGGCATTTCATTTACACGTACAAAACTGTTAGGTATCATATAATCTGGTAAAAATAAGCGTAGATATTTTTTTAACCTCTCTAACTCAATATCATTTTCTGACTCATAGAAAGCTATTAACTTAACTACCATCTCAGATTCTTGTCTTACAATTACCGCACATTGTAAAACTCCTTCACAAGACATTAAACACGATTCTATTTCCCCTAACTCAATACGAAGGCCATTAACTTTAACTTGAAAATCAATTCTTCCATGAAACTCAATATTCCCATCCGATCTTATTAAAGCTAAGTCACCGGTTTTATATATACGGGTATCAAGGGAATATTGTACAAACTTTTCTGCCGTTAATTGCGGCCTATTTACATATCCACGTGCTAATCCTATACCTGAGATACATAATTCTCCTATATGGCCTTCCGGAAGTTTATTACCATATTTATCAACAACAAACATCTCAATATTCCTAATTGGTCGCCCTATTGGAACGCTCCCTTCTGTAATCTCATGTGTCGGACAATCATAAGCAGTCACATCAATGGTTGCTTCAGTAGGTCCGTACAGATTAGTGAGAAGTGTACCATTAGAGAAATTTAGTAGCTTGTTAAAACGGTTTACATGTTGAGACAGTAATGCCTCACCACTAACAAATACTTGTTTCAACGATTTTATTCGGTTAGTTTCACCTGTCACATCAAGATAATGTAAAAATGCACTTAACATAGATGGTACAAAATGCATAATTGTCACGTCATTACTTTCAGTTGTCTCAATAATGGCCTGTGGAAACTTCTCCATCCCTGGCGCAAGAATACATACTCTGGCTCCAACTATGGCCCACCAGAACATCTCCCATACGGATACATCAAATGTATAAGGGGTCTTTTGTAATATAGTATCCTTTGAACTAATTGGATAAGCCTCTTGCATCCACTCAATTCGATTTATTAAGGCCAAATGCTCAATCATAACACCCTTAGGTTTCCCGGTTGAACCGGAAGTGTATATTACATACACAAGATCAGAGGGTTTGTTAATACACTCTAGATTTTCACTCTTTCCTTCATAGGAAATCGAATCTAAAGCCAACATATCAGCTTTCAAACTATCTTGAAAACGATGTAGGATTTGCTTTTGCGTCAGTATTAATTTAGCACCGCTATCTTCTATAATGAATTGTACTCGTGATGATGGATGATTCGGGGAAAGCGGCAGATATGCTCCGCCCGCTTTTAATATCCCGAAAATTCCGACAACCATTTCGATAGATCGCTCTACCATAATACCTACAACTGTATCTGGTCCAACTCCACCTTCACGTAAAAGACGAGCCAATTGGTTACTTTTTTCATTTAATTCCTTATAGGTTAATGTTTCCTTTTTAAAAATAACAGCAACCTCATCTGGCGTACGGACTACTTGTTCTTCAAACAGCTTCTGTATACATGTACTCATCCGGGTTGTATCACTCCTTTAGTTACAGGTATTTTTTCAATGGCGCGTTTTGCTTTTTTAGCAAATCCCTTACCAAGTAATAGCTGATGAATCTGATTACTCCCCTCAACGATCTCCATTGTTTTAGAATCTCTAAAACACCTTGATATTGAATAATTATCATTACAACCAAGTGCTCCCATAATCTGTACAGCATTCGTAGAATGCCTTGTACCTGAGCGCGATGCAAAATATTTTGCAATCATAATCTTTTCAGTAGCATCAGCTCGATGTTCATTTTTGGCCTTACAAGCTTCTAAACTAAGGAGTATAGAAGCTTCTAAATCTACTCCCATATCCGTAACCATATGTGAAATCATGCCATGATCAATTAGAGAGTTACCAAATGCACTTCTATGTAATACATGATTCCCACAGATTTCTAAACAAGTACGTAATACACCAAGAGCAGCAAAGGCAATTGAAATACGCCCAAATTCTAAAGCATACGGTGCAAGGTAAGTAAAAGCAAATCCTGGTCTACCAATGATATTTTCTAAAGGTATTCCTACATTATTGAATTCAATTTCTGCCAAATATGCAGCTTTAAATCCAAGCATATCTCTTATATGAGTAACATTTACACCCGCACTATCTTTTGGTACTAAACAGGCAACTGGTTGTTCACCATTTAGTTTTCCAAATACCAAAAACACATCAGCAGCTGCACCAAAAGTGATCCACTTCTTCACTCCATTAAGTATTAATTTATCCCCGTGTTGATCGAAGTTCGTTTTAATCATATTTAAATCTGATCCTGCTCCAGGTTCAGTAAGGGCTAATGCAGCTATTTGATTACCAGATGCAAGTAATGGTAACCACTGATTTTTTTGATTTTCTGTTCCCCATTTTAAAATCGTTTCTGTTACCATCGTATGGACATTAAATAATCCCGAAAGAGAGACACTACCTCTTGCTATTGCTTCAGTAAATAACCCATACGTTACATAATCCCATTCTAATCCACCATACTCTGCTGGAAGTGTTCCACCTAAATAACCATTTTTAGCACAAGTCTTTATTATGTCTGATGGAATGCCCTGTTCAATCTCCCAACTATTAGCGTAAGGTTCTATATTTTCATAAACAAAATCCAAAAAATTCTGATACATTTTATATTGAGATGGCTCTAAGTATTGTTTCATGTCCATTACCGAACCATTTGCTTATTTCTTATAAAATTACCAATAGAATTTACAGATTTATAGTTATCCATATCTAAGTCATCCATAGTTACCTTTATGGCAAATTCTTTTTCAAGAAAAGTCATCAATTGGATTGCAAATAAAGAATTAACTAATCCTTCTTCAAAAATCTCAGTATCATCATTAAATTCAATACCTACATGATCTTGAATATACATATGAATAATTTGTTCTAAATTTTTATCTTGCATTTTATACACCCCTATTTGTATTTTTTAATTTTAATAAGCGTAAAAACCTTTACCACTCTTTCTACCACATTCACCTGCATCCACCATCTTTTTAAGTAATGGACAACATCTAAACTTTGGATCTTGATATTCCTCATAAAGTACATTCAAAGAATGTAATACTGTATCTAACCCAATTAAATCTGCTGTTTCTAATGGACCCATTGTATGTCCAAAGCATTTTTTAAATATATCATCTACCTGTTTAGGCGTTGCTACACCATCCATTACAACCCAAGCCGATTCATTCATGAATAAGTGGGAGATACGGTTAGAAACAAACCCAGTCTGATCATTAACCACAATTGCATCTTTATCTAATTGTTTGAGGAAAGATTGAGCTTTTTCGACCGTTTCATCTGAAGTTAAATACCCTCTAATAACTTCTATAGATGGTTTCATATATACCGGATTCATAAAATGCATTCCTATTATTTTATCTGGACGCTTTGTTACTCCTCCTACTTTTGTTATTGAGATACAAGACGTATTGACTCCAAAAATTGTATCCTTTTTACATATCTCATCTAATCTTCTATAGATCGGCTCTTTAATTTGCCAGTTTTCTGGAACATTTTCTACTATATAATCACATTCAGCCACTTCATCAAGATTAGTAGAGCTACTTATTAACGAAAGTACTTCTTCCTTATGCATTCTAGGAAATGCTTTATTAATTAGAGGAGCAAAGCGAACTGTCTCTAATATTTTCTCTTCCGCTATTTCTAACTGCTCTTCTGTAACATCAATTAATACCGTTTCTAGACCATGCAGCACTAAATCTACTGCCATGCCGATCCCCATTGTTCCAGCACCTACAATACCAATTTTCTTGAACATTTATCCATCATCGCTCCCTTAATATATTTATAATTTATATCTAAAAACTTTTACATTGAAGAACTCTTTTCAGGTAACGTTTTTGTTCTCTCTCTTTAATCTGTTTTTCAGTAAGTGCTGTTTTCATCATTTGGATTGCTTCTTCTACATCACTTTTCTCCACTGAATACCCCGAATTAATTTTTTCTTCCAATTGACTTTGGACCTTTTGAAATGGGAGTACTACCTTTTTCTGATAATCACTTAAATCTGTATTATAATTTTTTGTACTTACAACTACAGTTAAACACCCTGATATAACTTCTTCATAATCAGATTCTTGTAATGTAAAAGAATTTTTTGTATTTAGGATATCTTTCTCCCTTTCATAATTAAATGTCGATATAGCAGGGTTAATAGCTTGCAGAAGATACTTCAAGACTTCCTTTGGTCCCATTTCAATAGCTTTAATAGACCCTTGATTCATTAGATAGTGAATCATGTCCAACCATTTCACAGGCTTTATTAATTGTAAGTAAAGGTTTTCTCTTATATTTTCTACACCTTTATACATTGAACTATCATGATTCGCTATGACAGGTACTAATGGCTGTTTCATATCTATATTTTCTAGTACACTCTTATATTTTTCAGCAGCAGGTTGCATCATAGGAGAATGAAATGGCCCACTTAATTTAAGGGGGATTGCAATTCCCCCATGCCCTACTACCATTTCACAAGCTAACTGAACCGCAGAGTTTGTACCAGAAATTGATGTTTTATTTGGAGTGTCATAAGCCGATATATATACTTCCTGTCCCTTGGTTAACAATTCTGAACAAATACCTTCAACAATTTCTGGAGCAAGATTGTTAACCCATGCCATAGTTCCATCTATAGTCAATGCATAGCTACTCAAAATCGTACTACGTTCTTGTACTAATTTTAAGGTATCTGAAAATGCAATTGCTCCAGAAGCACATAGAGCTGTATATTCTCCCAAAGAATATCCAATCATTGCCTCTGGTTTATTGCCTATTTCCTGTTCAAAAACTCGAAAAGCTGCCATGCTAGTTGTTACTAAAGCAGTTTGTGAATTTTGTAACTTTTCAAGGTCAGCTTTGTATATCTTCTCCATACAAAGGGAAGCCATGTCTATTTTTAGAGTGTCACTTGCTTCTTCAAATATCTCACGTGCTACAGGGAAGTTTTCATAAAGGTACTTACCCATTCCAGAATAATGGGATCCTACGCCAGGAAACATAAATACAATATTCATCTTTTTATCTCCCTTTTTTTCATCTTAAGCTATCTTCAACTCTATCTAATAAAGCTCGTCCCTCTTCAGTTTTTCTTAAATTCACTAAATCAACTACATAGCGAATATCTGATACATCATTCCATCCTAAATCCAGTGCAAGATTCATATGCTTTAACGAAAGATCGATTCTATCAATTAATGAATAACCACATGAAAGTAAAAAGTGATGCCATGCATTTAAATCTCCTACAGTCCGAGCTTTTTGTACAAACTCACTAGCTTTATTAAAATCTGAATAGTATCTTAGTTGATGGTATGCGGTAAAAACGAAATTATCTAATTCGTTATAAGGAAACACATAAGCTGTATAGGTTTGAAGATTTGTGAATCCAACTTTTCCCGCTAGTTTAATAGATGGAATACGAAAATCCTCTGTCTTCCAATGTGGTGTTCTTCCTTGTTTTAAACAGTCATCCAAGAATGCTCTTGCAGCCAACCAAGCATACCCTTTACCTCGCTGGAATAAATCATAAGTGTTAATTCCAATTTCCACATCAGTATCTGTCGCAAAAACCGATAAGCAACTAGTTACAACTTGTTCATGTACCATTACTACATAACCAAATCCATTTCGAATGAAATCCTGAGTTGACTCCCAAAAATCAACAATATCATCCCGTACCATTGCGAACTTTTTATCTGATAACATGTCGATTGTAATACGTTCCACCGTTACCTCATCAGGCATATTAGGTTTAGATAACTTATTATAAGACTCCGGATCAAAAGTAAATGTTACTCGAGTGTAAGGTTTAGGAATAAACATTTGCAATTGTTCCTCGACAACCTGTTTCCATTTTGATTCGGGTAATAATTCAACCTGAAAAAAGTCATCCCCTATCTGCTGAGCCTCAGGTGCAATTACTTCTTTAATAAAAGTTGGTAGACTTGAAACAAAATTACTTGTAGGATCACCTAATAAATAAAAAATTTCTTGTTCTGCCCATACAAGTGCACATCTAGGGTTATTAGGATTATCCACATAAATATGTCCCTTATTGTAACCATGAGCTATACCATTAAGTATTGGATGGTTCTTATAATCAACGAGAAGTGGTGATATTTGTTTGAATTCATCCTTTTCTTTTACCAATTCATAAATCATATTCTTAAAAGTCCTCCCTTTTGAGAACAAGTGTGAAGTGCATGCTGCGCAATAATCGGCTGAAGTACCTGCGAGGTACCTTCAATAATTTCTAAAACCTTTGCTTCCCTAAATAAACGCTCAACAGGATATTCTCTTGAAAACCCGTTTCCACCAAACACTTGGACAGCGTCTGTGGCTACCTTCATAGCCATCTTTGAGGCAAAATATTTTGCAATGGTTGTTTCAATTACAGCATCAGTATGTCTATCCTGACGCATTTTCCCAGCCTCTTGGCATAACGAACGAGCTGCTTTTATATTTACACTTGCTTCTGCTAAAATTGTTTGAATTGCTTCATATTCACATATATATTTATTTCCTTGTTTTCTTCTTCTTGAATAAGCTACCATTGCTTCTAGTGCTTCTTGAGCAATGGCTACTCCCGCCCAGGCAATACTATATCTACCATGATCAAGAGCTGTGTTAACTACATAACTCCATCCACCCCCAATTGGTCCTAACAAATTTTCAGCTGGTACCTTTACATCTTGCAAATGAATCTCAGCTATATGCGAGGAATTACTTGCTAACAGTTTACTCATTTTATTTGTAGAAACACCCGTCATTGACCGTTCAACAATAAAAGCGCTAACTTTTCCCTCACTAGACGCAAAAACTAAAAAACAATCCGCAATGTCAGCAAATGAAATCCATTTTTTGTGCCCATTAAGAATAAAATGATCATTAACTTGTTTATAGGAAGTTCCAACAGCTTTTGCATCAGAACCAACCTCTGGCTCAGTTAGGGCAAATGAAAATAATAGGTTCCCCTTTGCCATCTCAGGTAACCATTTTCTCTTTTGCTCTTCAGTCCCCCACCTTTTAATTGACTCCCCTACTAAAGATACATGAACTGTAAGTAATTCACGAACCGAATTACAAGCTTTACCAATGATTTCAGTAAGACGACCATAATCTAAAGAATCAAGAGAAAGCCCACCATATTCTTTTGGTATCGTTGCACCCAATACACCATAACTTGAGATTTCTTGTATCACATCATAGGGAAGCTCTTCATTACTTTCAAACTCACTTGCT
The DNA here is from genome assembly GCF_022663635.1 of Bacillus cereus group sp. BfR-BA-01356. Lineage (NCBI taxonomy): Bacteria > Bacillati > Bacillota > Bacilli > Caryophanales > Bacillaceae > Bacillus > Bacillus cereus group sp. BfR-BA-01356. The sequence continues at coordinate 59,654 of NZ_JAKUFX010000013.1, forward strand.
CGAGGCCGAAGCTTCTTTTCCGCAAACTCATCAACTACTCCCAGAATCTCTTCTGCATTACTCATACTGTGAAATTCCCATTCTTCTTTTTGTTAATTAGATCAACCATATTATTAATAGTAGAAAAGTTAATAATATCAAGTTCATCATTATCTACTACTATATCAAACTCCGTTTCTATGAAATTTAACATTTGCATAGCAAAGAGCGAATTTACATAACCTTTTTCAAATATGTTGTCATCATTAGCAACAATAGTTTCCTCTGCATTAAAAATAATAAGATTTTTTTTAATGTATTGACGTATTTTTTCATGATTATCCATGTAATTACTCCTTCTGAGACCTGGGAAATCAATTAACCTATATCCCAATTAAAATCAGTCTCTATTTTTATTTTTTCTTTCTCCTGAGTCGCAGATAAAACAAGTTCTTTTTCCTCACTTGTTAACATTTGAATATCTTTTAGACTAACATTAGGATGAGTTGTTATTTCTTCTAATAGAAGGTTAAATCGCCGTCCAAATTCTACTATTGTTGATTTATCAAATAAAGATGTAGCATATTCAAAAGTGAATTCATATATATCTTTATTTTCTTCAGCAATAAGAGTTAAATCAAACTTACTTGTTAGTGTATCTGTGTTTGTTTCCGTGCTAATTTCTAATCCATCCACAACTGTATGTTTTTCATCAGAATTTTGTAATACAAACATGACATCAAATAAAGCACTTCGGCTTAAGTCTCTAGAAAGATCTAATTTTTCCACTAACTGATCAAATGGATACACCTGATGTTCGAAAGCTTCTAACGTATCGTTTTTCACTTTTTTCAAGTGATTAATAAAAGATTGATCTGGATTTATTTGATAACGTAATGCAATTGTATTTACAAACAGCCCCATAAGAGGTAACAGATCAGCATGCGGCCGACCTGCAACTGGTGATCCTATAATGACATCCTTTTGTTCCCCATGCTTGTACAGAAAAATAGTGAAGGTAGCCATAAGTAACATAAAAGGTGTCGTATCAGTTTCTAGTGCTATTTTTTTTATTTTCCGAGTAATTTCCTTGTTTACTTGGAAATTATATTGTTCACCCTCAAAACTCTTTACAGGTGGCCGACCTCGATCATATGGTAATTCAAGAACTGGTATATCCCCTGAGAATAATTCTTCCCAGTATTTCTCATGGATATCAAATTCTTTAGAAGATAATAATTTTTGTTCCCACACAGCATAATCTTTATATTGCAAACGATTTTCCGGCAATGTTTCCCCAGCATATAGGGCCTTAAAATCATGCATAAAGATACTTAAAGACACGCCATCTGTTATGATGTGATGAAGGTCAATTACAAGTAAATAACTATGATCTTTTAACTCCTTTAGTCCAGCCCGCATTAACGGAACCTTAGAAAGATTAAATGGTTGCAACCATTCTTTATACTCTCCCTTTATCATTTCTAGCTCAAATGTTACCTGTTCTAATACTCTCTGTACTAACTGATCCCCCTGCCACTCAAACTGTGTTCTGAGTATTTCATGGCGTTTAATAAGCTTTTCAAAGACTAATTCTATCCTTTTCCGGTCCACCGTTCCTTTAAGAATAAAACAACTTGGTACATTGTATGTCATCTGTGCCCCATCCATCTCTTGTAATAACATCATTCTTTTTTGAGTCGATGAAACCGGGTATACCTCAGATTCCGGTACTATTTCTATATCTTGCAACCTATTTTCTTTTGAATTTTTAATAAAATGACTTAAAGTGCTTATTGTTGGATACTCAAAAAGATTTGCCAATGATAATTGCACGTTAAATTCTTTCCATATTTTAGCGTTGATTTCAGTAGCATGAAGGGAATGACCACCAAGTGCGAAAAAATTATCTTCCACACCAATACAAGGATTACCTATAACTTCTTTCCATATATCAACTAGCTTTCTCTCCATATCATCGAGTGGTTTTACATAATTAGTAGTCTCCATCAATGGAGAAGAATCTATAATTACATTCTTTGTATTACCTTCTATAACAGAAAAAAGAAATGTCATTATTTGTTCAGCTAAATTTTGCTCGTATTGTGCAGCATGGTGAATTTTATCTGAAATGTTTACTATTCCTTCTTTAGTTACTGATTTTGTTAAGTGCATTTTTATCAACGATCCACGAATTACTCCCCAATTGGCAGCTGCTGTCTTCATAGATTCAGCGATAGTTTGGAAGTCCGAGTGATAACGCTCACCAAGAAACGAAAGCATTTTTGAAAACTTCACTCGGCCATCTACAACTTGACCTAAATGTGAGAATAACGGAACATCATTAAAGTCTAAATATCCATCTGTCTCTTTATTTAAATCAAACCTACTTATTAGTTTCGTAGCAAAAAGGTGCATTTGTGAAAAAATATGTTTTTCATCTTTTATATGTTTTATCCAATTTGACAAATCGGTTGTAATCGATTGTATGTCTGTAATTTCATCTTCAGTAACTTTTAAAGTACTTACTTTTTGATAACCCTTATGAAAAAGTTCTGTTGAAAGTTGTGCATTTTTAACCATAAAATATGGATCGGTAATAATTAAACAGTCTTCTTCGGGCTCATATCCTACAATAACAAATGAATGAACAATATGATTTTTTAGATAATTCTCATCCCAAGGAAGCCAGTATGCATTCATGGTTACCACCACAGGAAATCCCGAGTATAATTGTTCTAATATAATTTCAAATCCTTCATCGGATGAATCTGTATCAAATATAGTACTTTTTATACCATGATATTTTTCTAAATCACTTACAAAATAACCAGACTCTGTATATAAACCATCCCCTAGATTTCCATTACCGACAGGAGAAAAACCAAAATCCCATAATCTAGCGTACATTAAATAATGTTTACGCTTAAACCAATTAGCTAACGTAGCAATTACATCATCAATACAATTCTGTTCAGAACTTTTACAAGGCTCAACATCATATAAGATTGAAGAAGTATAATTTCCCATTTACTCACCTCTATATTTTTACCAACAGGAAAAACTATTGTAATTTGGTTATTTCTCTATACTAAGTTGACAGAGATATGTATATCTTCTTTAAAAAGCTATCAATTATTATTAACGCATTTCATATAAAGAATCTTATTTCTCGAATCACTTTTTTATTTTAATCATTCTATAATAGGGAGGAGAATTCCCTAACTCATAGTCACCAGAATAAACACTAACATTCCAGAAAGCTAAGAGGGAAAGCTCCTTTAATCCCACAGTATAGCAAGTGTAAATTTAAACTCTTAAAAGTCGTGTTTACAATATGAAGTAATACTAATTATTTTTCTTTTCTGCTATATAAGCAGCTAGTTGTTTAATATTGCGTTTTGTATATGCGACTAAGTCGTCCGTATTAAGATTCTCGTTTTCTAAAGCAAGATCAAGCTCAATAGCTAGTAGAGAATTTCCTCCTAAGTCAAAGAAATCATCCTCTACACCGACAGCTTCAATCTTCAATATACTTTTCCATATTTCAACCAAACGAGATTCTAACTCATTACTAGGAGACATCATACTCTCCTCCTCATTCTTAGGTAAAGATCTAGGTGAAGGTAAGGAATGTCGATCAACCTTTCCACTTGGTGTTAATGGTATGTTTTCAACTTCAACAAAGAAAGTAGGTATCATATAACTCGGAACTAATTTCGCAAGATGCAATTTCAAATCAGAAATGGATACAGGTGATTTTGCTACGAAATAAGCTACAAGTTTTTTCTGCCCATCTTCATCTTGAATGTCTACTATCACTGCTTCTTTAATTGCATGATGCGAAGATAAAGCATCTAAAATTTCCCCTGGCTCAATTCGATATCCTCTAATTTTTAATTGTTCATCATTTCTACCGAGGAATTCTATATTCCCATCAGGTAACCAGCGTGAAAGATCTCCTGTCCTGTACATTTTCTCCCCTTTTACAAATGGGTCTGGTAAAAACTTTTCTTCAGTTAATCTCATTTGATTTACATATCCTCTTGCAAGCCCTTCTCCCGCAATATACAGCTCTCCTACCGCGCCAATAGGCTGAAGTCTCTGTTTTTGATTAAGTATATAAAGCCTTACATTCGGAATAGGCTTTCCAATAGGAATAGTATTATAGTTTTCACTTTCTTGAAGTGAAAACGTACTTGCGATAACTGTCGCCTCAGTAGGACCATACATATTTTCTATTTGAGTCGATAGTCGATGCTTTTTAAACTTATTAACCACCTCATGTGTCAAAGCTTCACCCGCAAGTAATATATACTTCACTTTATTTAAAACCTGGCAATTTTCATTATTAAGTGTATTTACGAAAGCTCTAAACATAGACGGTACAAAATTTAATAATTTCACATCATATTTATCTATAGTTCTTAAAATTGCTCTTGGGTTTCGATGTTCCCCATTGTCCATTATTACCAATTTACTACCTACTATGGTCCACCCAAACAACTCTAGAACAGATACATCAAATATATAAGGTGTCTTCAGTAAATACGTATCTGATTCATCCATAGGATATAAATGAGACATTGAAAATAAGAAATTCACAATACTACAATGTTCAATCATGACTCCTTTTGGTCTACCTGTAGAACCTGAGGTATATAAAATATAAGCTAAGTTATTTGGTTTTCCAGTAACCTCCAGGTTACTTGTATCACCAACGTACAAATTTTCTTGCTTTAAATCAATAATCTCTCCTACAAATGGAATTTCACCTACGTATTTAGATTCTGTAAGTACAAATTGAGGATTACAATCCTCTAAAATATGTTCCATTCGACGCTTTGGATATTCAGGATCAATTGGTACATATGCAGCTCCAGATTTTAGCGCAGCAAATATAGCTATAATCATTTCTACGGATCTTTCCACAACGATACCAATTTTAGTTTCCTGATCTACACCTTTTTGTCTAAGAATACGAGCAAGCTGATTTGCTCGATTATTGATATATGAATAACTGTACAGTATATCATTTGAAATAACTGCGATTTCTTCTGGTTTATTTTCAACCTGATCCTCAAAAAATTGATGAACTAATTTACCCTGAGTAAAATCTAATTTTGTATTATTAAGTTCATTTAACATCCTTGTGGATTCACTTTTACTTAAAACATTAACGTCTTCAATTTTCGCTTCAGGATTAGCTACCATCCACTCTAGCGTATTTATAAAATGCATCATAAACCGCTCTATAGTTTGCGGATAATATAGTCCTGTCGTGTATTCCAATTCTAATCGCAGACCCTCTTCTTCCGGAAATACTTCTATACTCATATCTACCTTTGAAGCTTGATGCTTAATTTCGTATGATTTAAATGTAATATCTTTTATTTTTTCTGATGTTCTTCCGATATTCTGCATTACTAACATGACATCAAATACAGGATTTCGATTAGTATGATAAGCCATGTCTAACTTATTTACTAACTCATCAAATGGGTATTCTTGATATTGAAATGCTTCTAGCGCATTTTCTTTTACTTCATTTAAGAATTGAATTATCGTCTTTTCCGCTTTAGGATGATTTCTCATAGGTAGAGTATTTACAAACATACCTATGATAGGCTCAAGATCATGATGAATTCTTCCTGCAATTGGAGAACCTACTATAATATCTTCCTGTTGCGTATACACATGCAATACTATATTTAGTGACGAAAGAAGTACCATATATAAAGTAGCTTCTCTTTCATCCGCAAAGGATTTTAATTTATTAGAAAGTTCAGGTGTTAAATGGAATACTAATCTATCACCTTCAAAAGTTTGATTTAGCCCACGTGGCTTATCGGTTGGGAACATAAGAATTGGTAACTCACCTTTAAACTTCTCTACCCAATACTCTTCAATTTCTTTCAGCCCTTCATCATGTAAACGGTTGGTTTGCCAATTGGCATAATCTTTGTATTGTATTTTAATAGGCTCTAAGGCTTTGCCTGAATATAAATCTATAAACTCTTTTTCTAACTTCGCTAAAGATACTCCATCTGCTATTATGTGATGAAGATCAAATAGTAACAGATATTGATTGAATTCTAATTTCATTAAACCGACGCGCATAAGTGGAGCCCTATCTAACTGAAAAGGACGAACAAATTCCTGTATTAGCTCTTCAATTGTTGATCTATCAGATTTATATAAATGTTCAATTCTAATATCTAAACTATCATGAATAAATTGAACTGGTTCACCTTTAATAAATTGGAATGAAGTTCTTAATGATTCATGACGTTCTACTAATTCTTTGACACATTGTTCTGCCTTTATAAAATCAAACTCACCTTCTATTAACATTGCACCTGGTATATTGTAGGCAGTTCCTATTCCAGCAAAGCGGTTTAATATATATAATCTTTTTTGTGAAGAAGAAGCTTGATAAAATTCTCTATCAGGTACGATCTCAATTTGAGAATAATTTTTCTTCCCTTCATATTTCTCTATATACTCCGCTAATAGCATAATTGTAGGCCTTTGAAACATTTCACGTATAGGTACATCTACACCTAAACGTTTATATATGTGTGAAACAACAGAAGTAATTTGTAATGAATTACCTCCTAATTCGAAAAAGTTATCATTCACACCTATTTTCTCTATTCCAAGTACTACTTTCCATATCTCAGAGAGCATTTGTTCAATTTCATTACGTGGTTCAATAAATAAAGCTGTGGATTGCTCCCAAATTGGATCTGGAAGAGCTTTCCGATCTATTTTACCGTTTGATGAGATTGGAAACTGCTCAATCGGGATGATGTATGCAGGAATCATATAAAAAGGTAAATACTCTCTAAGGAATTGGCGTACCTCTTCTACTTTAGCTGAAGAATTCATAACAACATATGCACATAAAACCGGAGCATCTTCTCCCTCTTTTTTACGTGTAATTACAATAGCTTCACCAATTTCAGGATATCGTAATAGTTGCTTTTCTATTTCTCCCAATTCAATTCGTAATCCACGAATTTTGACTTGATCATCCATACGGCCTAAATATTCAAGATTTCCATCTGGTAACCAGCGTGCCAAATCTCCAGTACGATATACCTTGTCATCTATAATAGAAGAACCCTCTTTGTTGATTTGTATAGGAACAAATTTCTCCATAGTTAACTTAGGTTGATTTAAATAACCTCTTGCTAATCCTTCTCCTGAAATACACAATTCCCCAGGAATTCCAACGGGTTGTAATTGTTGATTATCACCCATAATATAAACTTTTTGATTAGCTAGAGGTCTTCCTATTGGTAATTGATTCATAAATTCTAACTCAGCGTGCTGAACATGATAACATGTAGAATCTACAGTTGTCTCTGTAGGTCCATAAGCATTTGTTAAATTTGGTCGGCAGTTTTCATTAAATAAACCAAGGAATTTCCGTGCTAATTTCGGTGGTAATTCCTCTCCAGCAATAATAAAATGTTTAAATGAATATTCTACCTCTTCATCTATAAAATTAGTTAATAATCGAAGATGCATCGGCGTTCCATCAGCGATATTTATTTGCTTTTCTTGATAAAAATTAATTAGCTTCTGCCCATCAGTTCTTGCTTCCTCAGGTACTATAAATAAACTATTTCCTAATAGAAGCGCACCAAACATGTTTTGTACTGAAGCGTCAAACTCAAAAGGGGAAACTAACCCGATTCGCATAGAAGAACTATATTTATCATATATTTCATTTTTTAACCCAAATATTAAATTTACAACACTACGATTTTCAACCATAATTCCTTTAGGATTACCTGTGGTTCCAGAGGTAAAAATAACATATGCCAAATCGTAAGGTGTACTTACTGAAGGGAAACTAACCAACTCTGTTTCAAGTAGTTCATTAAAACGCACCATACTACAATCTTGGATTTCCCTTGTAAAATCTTCACTAATAACTTCTGGTTTTACTATACAAAGTGGAGACTTACATTCTTTTAGCATCGCCTCTATCCGTTTATACGGCAAATATATGTTAATAGGTAAATAAGCAGCCCCACTTTTTAAAATACCTAGCATTGCAATGACTGCATCAATGGATCGATCCATCATAAGACCAACAATGTGTCCTTTTCCAATTCCTTTTTTATGTAGAGAACTGGCAACCAGATCTACCTTTTCTTTTAATTGAGCGTATGTTATTTCTCTTTTGTCATCAGAAACAGCAAGTTTATTTGGATTATGCATGACTTGTTCTTCAAATAACTGTATCACCGTTAAATGATGCGGGTAATCTAACTCAGTTTGATTAAATGCAATTAACTCTCTTATATCATTATCACTAACCCAATCTAAATCTATATGGGGCGTATTCGGTTGTAGTAAAGCTTGCTCTAACAAGTCTATAAAATGATGACCAAATCGCGTAACAGTAGATGTTTTGTATAGATGTTCATTAAAATACATATCACCTTCTATACACCCATTTACTTGACGGAAAGAGAATATAATTTCAGCATTGCTCTCACTTAAATAATTTAAATCTTGAATTTCCTCTAGCAAAATTGCAGTACGGAATGGATAATTACGCCCCTCTGGAAGGTAGTTACTCAAAACCGGTTGTAAACTTTCCAATGGGAAATTTTGATGTTCTAAAGCATTAACCATTACTGTACTAACATGCTGGAGAATTTGTCTAAATGTCATATGTTCCTCAAGACCATGTCTTAAAACTAACAAAGTATTAATAAGGTTAGTATCACTGTCTTGTTTTAAAACAGGTGTACCAATGCATATATCTTGCAATCTAGTATATTTATTTAACAGCAAAGTAAGTCCAGCAGTAAGAATCATGTGCAATTGAAGATCTGATCCATTTGCTAACTTTAAAATCTTCTCGGACAATTCCTCTTTTAGTTTTATGCTAACATTTGATAAATTCACCTGTTTGTTTGATGTCCGGTAATCATAAGGGAAATGGCAGTCAGCCAGTTCCCCTGATAAGTTTTCTAACCAAAATTCTCTTTCCTTTATTCGTTCATTTGCGGCAATTACTTTATCTTTATTCGCTATTCGTTCAACCATAGTTACTCACTCCTGACAATAATCAATTAAAAGTTAAAATCCCCAAAATCTACTGATACCTTAACTGGTTGCAGTTCTTGAATTTCTTGTTTAAATGAAATATCTTTTAATAAAATTTCAGGATGATCTACAATTTGTTCAAAAATCTCAACATAACGCTCACATAACTTTTGAACCGTGTCCCTAGTATATAAAGAGGTTGCATATTCCATAGTCAGTTCAATTGTATCTTCCAATTCAACCACTCTTAGCAATAAATCCATTTGCGCGCGCTTAAAGTCGTGATCATATGTCTTTAGTTCTAAACCATCGATAAACATATGATCTGCATCCATATTTTGCATAACAAATGAAACATCGAAAAGTGGGTTCCTATTATACGTTCCTTGAAGTCCTAATTGATTAACCAGGTCCTCATATTGACATTTTTGATGTTCAAACGCTTGTAAGACCTGTTCTTTTACTTCAAATAGGAATTGAGTAAACCTTTGTTCAGCTCTTGGATAATTCCTTATCCCTAACATGTTTACAAATACTCCTATAATATCTTGTAAATCCGCATGTGGGCGACCAGTAATTGGTGAACCAATAACAACATCCTCTTGGCCAGTATATTTACCTAGCAAAATATTATATACAGAGAGCATTAGCGTATATAATGTAGTTTCTTCTTTTGCTAATAAACGCTTAATTTTCTTGGTAACATTTGAATCAATAGTAAAGGATATTTTACTACCTTTCAGATCTATTATTTCAGGTCTCGTATAATCAGTAGGCATATTCAAGACAGGTACACCATCTTTAAATTGCTCTAGCCAATACTGTTCATGTTTGAGAGCAATTTCTTTTTCTTTTTCACTCTGCTGCCATTCTGAGTAATCCTTATACTGTATTTTCAAGCTTGGTAATTTCTCTCCAGAGTAAAGCGCAAATAGATCTCTAACGAAAATATCATAGGAAACTCCATCGGTTACTATATGATGTAAATCAATAATTAAAATATGTTTTTGTTCTTCCAATCTAATTAACCCTACACGGAAATATGGAGCATTATTAAAATTAAATGGGCGAATAAACTCATTAATTATTTGTTCCACTTCAGATTCAAAGCCCTCAATTTGAGTAATATGGAAATCAGCATGATCATGAATAATTTGTACCGGTTTATCATTTTTCATTTCAATAGTAGTTCTAAATATCTCATGACGCTTAATTAATTGAGTGAACGCCTTTTCTAAACGTTCAATGTTTAATTTTCCATTCAAAAGAATAACGGAAGTATCATTATAAGCTGTACTTTCTGGATACAATCGGTGTAATACATAAAATCTCTTCTGAGCTGAAGAAAGCTGATAATGAGATTTAGGTTCAGCTGGAACAATAACATCAAATTCACTCTTATCTGCCCTTGAAATATAATTTGCTAGTTTCTCAATATTTGATAAAGTAAAGAGTTCTTTAATAGGAACTTCAACATTAAACTCTTTATGAATTTTTGAAACAATAGTAATAGCCTTAAGTGAATCTCCACCTAGTTCCAGAAGATCATCATGAACACCAACTTCTGAAACTTTAAATATATTTCTCCAAATTTTTGAAAGCTTTTCTTCTACCTCATTACGAGGTGCTACATATTCAGTCAAGAGTTGTGGTCTAGAATGGTATAACGTAGAATCTAATTCTTCTTCCTTCTCATCATTGAAAGTATTTAATAACACCCATTGATCAATACGCGCTTGCAGTTCCCCTGGAGAATGAATCAGTACGTCCCCTTGTTTCCATGACAGTGCTATATTAAAGGCCTGAACTCCTTCTTCAGGTGTCATAGATAATTCATGTACACTTGCACCTATCTGCATATCTTTTTCTTCATCTTCCCAGTATTTCCAATCACTCCAATTGACACTTATCCAAGGCAGGTTGGAATAACGATTTATATATTGTACAAAAACATCCATGTATATATTTGAAGCAGCATATGATACATAACCCAATCCACCTAAGACCGCTGAAATTGAAGACATTAGAACACAAAAATCTAAATCTTTATTTCGTAAGCACTCTTCTAAATTGAGAAGACCATAAATTTTTGCAGAAAATTGTTCCTCACAGTCCTCTTTTTCAAGTTCCTGAATCAAATTAAAAGTCTTTCCACCAAGAATACCTGCACCATGAATTACACCATTAATCTTTCCAAATTTTTGTTCTGCCTTATGAATTGCTTCGTATAGTTGTGATTGATCTGTAACATCAGCAGCAAGTACATAAACTTTAGATCCCGTTTCTTCTATCTCTAAAACTTTACGAATTCTTTCCGAATACATCGTATTTTCCTTTAAATGCATATCCCACTCATTACGATTTGGCAGACCTGTACGTGTAAGAAGAACTAAGTTGGCTTGTACAGTTTGAGCCAAGTGTTTCGCAAGAATTGTACCAATACCTCCGAGTCCTCCTGTAATAAGGTAAACTCCATTCTTTCGTAAAGGCAGTTTCTCTTTAGCTGGCTGTTCTAGTTGTAAAGGCTCGTAAGTTTGAACAAATCTTTTATTTCCTCGATAAGCAATCATCTTATCATTCGTATTTGAAAGACATTCTTCTACTAATTGATTTATTAGCCTATTCTTCAATTCTTTGTTTACAGGTAAAACAACATCAATACTTGAACAAGAAAGATAAGAATACTCTTGCGGAACAACTAATGACGTTCCAAGTACAGTTGATTTTTCTGGAATTAATTCTTCATCACCAATCACTTGTTGAACACCATTTGTAATGATTCGAATTGAGATTGAATCAGAGATATTCTTGTCTCCTAGTGCCTGAGTTAAATAAAAGATTGAATAGAATCCTAAGTTTTGTTTACAATTTACATATTCAATTGAGGCTTGTCTTTCCTCATCCGTAATTCCCCACATATGAACTATTCTTGTAGGTAAACCACATATTTCTTGTACTTCATCCAATAACTTAACGTAATCTGTACGCTCTTCAGGATTTATAATGAAGCGATCGTTATTCTCCTTATTAAAACCAAAACCAGGTTCTACTGTAACTACTCTCTGCCCTTTATTTAATAAGTCCTTAACTAGTTCATTACCTAATCCTTCTTGATCTACAAAAACAATCCATATCTCATTCACATCATGATTTGGTTCAATCAATGTAGAACTTTTCCATTGCGGCGTATAGAACCATTCAGAAATGTTGTTATTCTTACTAATTTTAGATTGCTTACTATTAAGCTTTTGACCTAAATCATACGGATTACCTTGTAATTTATAAGATATTTTATTGAAAGAATACATTGGTAATGGGATACGTCTTCTCTTCTCATCTTTATAAAATTGTTCCCAATCTATAGAAATACCTGTTACCCACATTCGAGTGATGTGACTAAATAAGAAATACATATCTGATACATCTTGTTGAACGGATCGAACCGTATTAAATATTCTTTCATTACCATTTTCATAATCTAAAAGGCGACTAGTAAGCCTACTAAGATCATTTCCAGGACCAATCTCTATGAATAGACTTGTATTGTCCCTATTCAACTCTTGAATTCCATCAGAGAATCGAACAGTTCCACGCATATGTTTTACCCAATAAACTGGGTTTGTTGCTTCTTCAGGTCGTATCCAAGTACCAGTCAAGTTTGACAAATAAGGTATTTTAGGTTCTCTAAGTGTTAATGTACTAACATAGGAAGCATACTCGTCCAGAATTGAATCCAGTTCATGTGAATGTGCTGCTCCTTCTATCGTTACTCGCATACACATTAAACGCTTTTTCTTTAATTCATTTTCAAAATCTACAATTGCTTCTTCTGTCCCAGAAACTATACAAGCTGGGCCATTAACTACCGCTAAAGAAATGGTATGTTGATATTCTTTTTCAAAAGAATTAATTAAATGAATTAATTCCTCTTCTGGAAGCGGAACACTAAGCATTACCCCTGCAGGAAGACTACTCATTAGCTGACCTCTTTTTACAACTAATTTAAATGCATCTTCCAAAGTAAATACTTCTGCTAAACAAGCAGCCACATATTCGCCAAATGAATATCCAATCATTGCTTCAGGTTTAATTCCCCAACCCATTAATAGCTTCGCAACTGAGTATTCAAACGCGAAAAGAATTGGTTGACTAAATTCCATTCTTTTCAATTTTTCCGTTGCCTCATCAATACTGAAAGTAGTTGGGTATAACACTTCTTTCATGTTTACATTCGTAACAGATTGAAGGATTGCAAAGCATTCATCCATAGCTTCACGGAAAATTGCCTCTTGTTCGTATAATTCTAACCCCATGTTTACATATTGCGATCCGTTCCCAGAAAACAGGAAGTTAATTTTAGGATGTTCCTCTTTTACATTTGCATATTGCACTCTTCTTCCTTCTGGCTGATTTAATTGTTCAATTCCCTCTTGGGTACTGGAACAAACTACAGCTCTCCTATGCTTGAATTCCTTACGTCCAATTTGCAATGTATAACTAGTGTCTGCCAAATTCACATGAGGATTCTGTTCAAGGTGATTTCCTAAATTCAAAGTCATACGATCCAAAGCATCTTTCGATTTTGCCGAAATCATTAACATCTGGTATGGTCTACTATTTGATGTTGCTTCAAACTTTGGTGCCTCTTCCAAAATAATATGTGCATTTGTACCACCAATACCAAATGAACTTACACCTGCACGTAATGGTTTATTATCCTCTTTCCACTCATTTAAGTGTTGATTTACATAAAACGGTGTCTTTTCAAATCCAATTTGCGTGTTTGGTTTTGTAAAATTCACACTTGGCGGAAGAACCTGATCTTTCATCGCAAAGACCGTTTTAATTAGACCAGCAACACCGGACGCTGCATTTAGATGGCCCACATTTGCTTTAACAGATCCGATTGGTACAGATTGTTTTTCATTAGAGTTAAACACTTCACTAAGCGCCTTGATCTCAATGGTATCTCCTAGTTTAGTAGCAGTTCCGTGTGTTTCAATATAGGAAATGGACTCAGGTTCTACATTTGCTTCATGTTGCGCCATTTTAATAACTTCTACTTGGCCCTCTACACTAGGTGCAGTGTAACCAATTTTCCGATTCCCATCATTATTGATCGCTGTTCCTTTTATTACTGCATGTATAGTATCTCCATCATTTATAGCTTCCTGTAAAGGCTTCAGGACAACAATCCCAACTCCGTCTCCAAAAAGCATTCCATTTGCATTTTCATCAAAAGGACGACAATGACCATCTGAAGAAAACAGCATTCCTTCTTGGTAGGTATAACCTGCTTTTTCAGGTTGAGTTAATGTAATTCCCCCAGCTATAGCAATATCACAATGCCCCTGTAATAATGCTTGGCATGCATTATGAATAGCCACCAATGATGTTGAACATCCCGTAAAGATATTCATACTTGGTCCTTTAAGGTTAAATTTGTAAGAAATTTGAGTACTAAGCGAGTCTTTGTCGTTAAGTAATGAAATTAAAAATTGCCCAGCTGGTTCATTTGCCTCTGAAAGAGTAGATAACACTTGCCAATATAAGTTAGGAGATGCCCCACTATATACACCAATTAGGCCCGGGTATGTCTCGATATTATATCCAGCATGTTCAAGGGCAGACCACGCACATTCATGAAATACTCGTAGTTGCGGATCCATTAACGATGCATCTTGAGGTGTATAATCAAAGAATGGAGCATCAAAATTATCAGTTCCCTCTAAATACCCTTTCGCTTTAACATAATTTGGGCTTTTTACTTCCATAGGATTCACACCAGATTCAATTAACTCTTCATCTGTAAAAAATTGAATAGACTCTGTTCCAGACTTTATATTATTCCAGAATTCATTTACATTCTGTGCTCCAGGAAAACGTCCATCTATTCCTATAATTGCAATATCGTTATCTTCTTTCGTTTTTCGATTAAATCGTTTTGTATGTTTAACTTGATTCTTTTGTTTATCTCCACTTAAGTATTTCGCTAAAGAACGAATACTTGGATACTCAAACATAACTCCAATTGAAATATGTTTTTCTAATCTATTAATTAATCTCTCATGAATTTGAATTATATGAAGTGAAGTTGCACCAAGATCAAAGAAATTTTCATTTACATTTACAGTATCAACACTGTAAAACTCTTTCCAAATTCCTATAATTATTTCTTCTACTTCATCTTGATTTCTGAACTTATCTCCCGTTTTCGTTTGAGTTTCCAATTCAGAAATTCGTTTGCGAGAATTCAGATTGATCCATTGATCAAAACGTTTATTTAAATCTCCTGAAGAAATAATTACCTGATTTAAACCACTTAAACCAAGCACACATTGGAATGTTTTTTGTCCTTCCTCAGATGTCATTTCAAGTGCTTCTATACTTTGAGCATTGAATATTTTATTAACCTGTTCAGTTCCCGTGTACTGCCAATCTCCCCAGTTAATACTGGTCCATCGATTATTAGATGTATTACTCACTTTGTCTGAAAAACTATCTAAGTAAAGGTTTGCTGCTGAATAGGCTACAAAACCTAATCCACCCAAAATAGGTGAAAGTGATGAAACAAGATAACAAAAATCAAGATCATAATTACTTAATAGCTTATCAAGAACTAGCACACCATGTACTTTAGGAAGAAATTGCTCTTCACATTCAATCCTACTTATCTTTTCCATTGGACACTGAGCTGATTTAACACGTAAGACACCTGCTGCATGAATTACCCCATTTATGTGACCAAAATTAGCCTCAGCCTGATGAATCACGTTTCTCATCTGCTCTTCATCAGCTACATCTGCAACAGATGTCATTACTTTTGCTCCCAATGACTCCAACTTCTGAATATGGTTAATACGTTGACATAATTGTTCATTTTCAATCTGTGATTGAAGAATTTGATCCCATTCTTCACGATCAGGAAGAGCTGTTCTACTAACTAATATTAGTTTAGCCTTTACTGTACGCGCCAAATATTCTGCTAATTTAAGGCCTACTCCTCCCATTCCACCAGTAATTAAATAAACCCCTTCCGATCGAATATTTCGAATTTTTGAAGCTGATTCATTTTCATTTATTACTAGCATTTCACTTACTTTTTCATCAGGTATAGGCTCATAAATTCGAATGTAACGAGTATTATTTCGAATTGCTATTACAGTGTCAATAATGTCCATTTGAATCTCAGAATATAAGTTTGATATTAATGCTTCTTCATTATCAGACAACATAAAATCTACACTACGGCATCTAATATTGGGATACTCTTGCGGAAATACTTTTATAGGAGCTAAAAGAGTAGATTTTTCTGCAATAATAGACTCGTCTCCTACTACCTTTTGCATATTATTCGTCATAACATTTATATTGATAGGATAAAGTAAATTAAATTTACTAATTGTCTTTGCAAGTGATATTAATGAATAGAATCCAGTATCTAAGGTCTTGATACCTAAATCCTTATTATCCACATTCCATAGGTGAACAATCTCTTCTGGTAAACACTCTTGTTTTTGTAGCTCGTTAAATAACTGATAATAATCTTCTTGTTCAGTAGGGCATATTGTAAATTCATTTAAACTAATCTTTTTATATGAAGGACCCACACCGACTGTTATAACACGATGTCCATCTCTTTCAAGCTTTTCTTTAAGAGCTAAGCCTATATGCTCATTGTCTAAAAATAACAACCAACTTTTAGTAGATTCTTTAGTTACATCTACAATTTCTTTTTCCATCCAACCTGGAGTATAGAACCACTCAGCTATATTAGAACGTTTCTTTATCGATGTTTCTTCACTATTAGTTATATTTTGCTGTTCAGCTGGATCTATCCAATATCGTTTTTTCTCAAAAGGATAAGTTGGTAAGGCAATACGTAATCTATATTCCTCTTCATACAGTTTACTCCAATTAATTTCTACCCCTAACTCCCACGCTTGTCCCAATACCTCTAACAAGTCGTTCTGTAAAATAATCTGATTATTATTAATTTCAGAATTTAATAACTCTCCAATATGTACAATCACAAAATTAGGATCTACATCCTTAACTTGTGTTAGAAGTTCTACTTTTTCTCCATGCGTCCATTCTGTCTGTAACTCTATATAGTTCTCAACTAATGGATTCAGGACATCTTCTGGCTTAAGAGATTTATTATAAATATCTGAAACCATTCCAGCTAAGCCTGTACCAATAATGTTAGAAGGACGTACATCACATTCAATTAATACATCAATAATCGATTGCAAGCAGACGAAGAAGGTTAAATCTTCAACCAAGCTATCATCTGTTCCTTTAAAGAATGCTTCTTTCAATGCTTTTCCAGTATACATTTGGGCATCAGTCATATTACGCTCAAATACTTTTAAGAATAATGGTTCCTTTTGGTATAATTCTTTTACATTCTCAATAATTGATGAGTATTCGCTAGGTAACACAAATACCAAATCTGGATTTTCTTGCGTTTTTACGTGAAAATCTTTAACTGTTTTTAAATTGTCTATGGCGCTATCTATATCCTTACATAAGACCGCTCTTCTATACGGAAATGATCTACGGCCAGTTTGCAATGTGTATGCTACATCTGCTAATTCAACATCTTTATTAGATTCCAGATATTCAACCATATTTACTGTAGCATTATTTAAAGCTTCTTTTGATCTAGCAGAAAGAACCATTAGTTTTTTCTCTCTAGTAGAAGCAGAACTTTTAACTTTAGGCGCTTCTTCTAATACAATATGAACGTTAGTTCCACCATATCCGAAAGCACTCACACCTGCTCGAAGAAGATCATTATCTTCACTTTGCCAATTCACCAAATCAGTATTGATATAAAATGGGCTATCTATAAAATCAATTTTCGAGTTAGGGCGCTTCACATTTAAAGTTGGCGGGAGTTGTTTATGTTTCATAGATAAAACTGTCTTTATAAGTCCGGTCACCCCTGCAGCTGTATCTAAATGACCTACATTACTCTTAACAGAGCCAATTGCACAAAAAGATTTCTTGTCCACATCTTGAAACGCTCTCTTTAGAGCCTCTACTTCGATAGAATCCCCTAATGGCGTTGCCGTCCCATGCGTTTCTATATAACTAATTGTAGAAGGATCAACTTCAGCAAAACTATGTGCTGCTTGAATTACTTCAGCCTGTCCCTCAACACTCGGAGCAGTATAGCCTACTTTTCGACCACCATCATTATTTGCTGCTGATCCCTTAATTACACCATATATCGTATCTCCATCAGCAATCGCATCTTCTAATCTCTTTAGTATTACCATACCTACACCATCACTAAAAACTGCACCCTGGGCTTCTGCATCAAAAGTACGTACTTTGCCATCAGGTGAACTTGTCATTCCTTCATGATATTTATAACCATTCTTTTTAGGATACGTTATAGATACTCCACCTGCGGCTGCAATAGAGCATTCTCCAGTTAACAATGATCTACATGCAAGATGAATGCTCAAAAGAGATGTAGAGCAAGCTGTATACAATGTAAAACTCGGTCCCTTAAGTCCCAACTTATAGGATGTAAGCGTTGAAATTGCATCTTTATAGGAAAGAGTACCCGCCTCTGAAAACTCAACCACACTATCACTGTTTAATAATGGCGTGTGCTTCATCCAATTAAAATTAGTAGATGCTCCTACGTATAACCCTATTAATCCTTCATAATCAAATGGATTATAACCTGCCATCTCTAATGCTTCCCATGTTGTTTCCTGTAACATACGGATCTGAGGATCCATTATTTTTGCTTCCCTAGGTGTATAAGCAAAAAAGGATTCATCAAAATATTCTACTTCCTCCAAATACCCTTTTGCTTTCACAAAATTAGGATGTTGTAAAACATCTAAATTAACACCTTCTTTAATTAATTCGTCTTCAGTAAATGTAGAAATTGAATCAACACCATTTTTTAGGTTATCCCAGAATTGGTTTATTTCATTTGCACCTGGAAATTTACCTGCCATTCCAATAATCGCTATTTCTAAACCAGTTTTACTATCATCTTGATGCTTCATTTTCACTTTCCTCCTATTTTGTTTAATTCGTATTTTCTATGCTTTACATACTCTTAGCTACAATATTTAGCGTTAATACTCCTATTTCATAAACTTAAGCAAAAGAAAAAACACATGAAATTACCCATAAAGTAGCTAAAGTGATTTACATACCTGACAGAAAACAAAAAATTTTAATTACGATTTCTATTCCTGGATTTCAATGATATTTTGAGCACTCATTTTTATTCTGAAAACCTAATACTTTGGTAATAATTCTGTTAATATTACACTTTATGTAGTTAGTAACATATTCACAAGAAGTTTTCTTTAAGAAATTAATTTGTAGAGTAATAATTTTGTAGGGGGTTTATGTTATAAAATTAAGCATACTTTTTCCAATATCATATAGAAAAAAACAAAAAAGTGACATACAGTGAATATTGAGAAATAAAATTCATTTATTCCATATCTAACCAAAATAGAACGAATTTTCAATTTTAAATTAGATTTTCTTGCATTTATAATTGCATTCTCTATAAATCATCTATGGTGAGCTTTTAAACTTTAAACATAAATGAAGTTATATGCGAAATTTTTTCGTTTAGATGAGGATCTATACGTGAATTCATTCAAGGGGAATTACATATGCTACAATCCTGTTTACCCTTCCGTTCATGTTTTTGATTTTCCGTTATGTTTTGCAATGCACACACGATATTTTCCCCTATCCCTATAATTATTGTCCTGCAGACGTTTTTCAGCACCTTCAAACCCACTATTTTACTGAACTGTAAAATTAAAAATTCTAAATTCCGAATAAACTGAAAACTAATGAGAAATTGACAAGAAATCTTAATAAGATCTTTTCAATATATCTTAACTTCAAACGCATGGAATCAGGACTCAATAATGATGCTATACGAGGAAATATTTTACTAAATAGAATTCTATAAGTCCGCCACAATTTGAACCATAATATTGCCAGAAAGCATTATTTTTAGAGAACATTGTTTTAAATTAACTTAATAACCCTTGGTAAAAGAACAAATAGAAAAAGCTTGTATTGAAAAAAGATTAATCAAAACACGCTTCTTCTATATATAATGGAATCATCCTTTTATAAAAAATTCGATCATTTTTGTGCCATATTCTTCACCTAAAGCCTATTTTCTTCAAATACAATTTTTCATAAGCTGAAGAGAAGTGGCCAATATGACGGTTACGTTCTTTAATTCTTGCTTTATAGCTAAGAGTTGAATAAATTTCAAATTCTTGTTCATACTATACTTAACCCATGAAAAAGTTATACTCCTTAAATTCATGGATGTAATTTTCTCGCTGCAGTTAGCTTTTGCTAACTGCTTTTTTATTTATAGAAATTTCATAAAATCTGTGTTTGAAAAATAGAATTATAAGTAGATTGTTATTGAGGGGAGAATCTTAATTATGAAAAACAATATACATGTTTATGTTGGATTGATTTCATCTATAAGTATCTTTTTATTTTCGCTATTATTTCTATATTTTAATCCGTATAGTGGTCAACTATCTAATAAAGAATTTTTCATCACTGTTCTTTTCATGTTATTACTTCCCTCTTTTTGGGCGACCATTTCAATAGTTAAAAGAGAAAATATTTTGATTTTAATTTGTAGTATTTGGTTATTACCTGGAGGAATCTATTTCGGAATATCTACAATTCCAAGTGTTTGGAATTTATATATTTTGTTTCTATTTTTTTATTTTTTGTCTATTTTTCAAATGAAAACTAAACAAAGTTAATCCCAAATGAATGACTCTCCTGTTTAAAACATGTATAAACAACCTTTATAGCTTGTACTTAAAATTCTAGTTCACGAGTTACCCAATAATAACTTTTTTACCAAGTATCAACCCATATTATAAGAACATCTATTTTTATTTAGAAAATAATTCTCTAAAAAGTTCTTAAATATGGGTTCACGCATTCTAAAATAGCCTTAGTATAATTTCTTAAATATTTTAGAATGAATTTATATTTGTAGAATTTAATCAATTTGTTAACAATGGAAATTACCATTTAGTCTTAACTATTTGACCCTCTATATATAAACTATAGTTCTTCTCTAAAGATAATTTCCATACCTTCATTTTAGTATTGCATTTGTATTGCCTTTTGCACATTCTGCACATCATTTTTTAATAGTTGCTTTAAATCATAAGCTGGATAGTAACCACGTTCATACATAAAGTTAAAAACCTGTGCATGTAATTGTATAGCACCATTTATTTGACGAGTCAAAACTTCTCTAAGTCGCGGCGTTGCAGTTTCAGTAATAGCTATTGCATAATTTCGAACAGAGGTCTTTGCTAATCCAAGCAAATCTCCAGCGTAAAATCCAGTGTCATCGCGATGCTGTGATTGAAATCCAGGAGCATAAGGATAAAATTGTACTAACTCTTGTAGATTGTTTTGGATGACATTTATAGCTTTAATATATAACGATTGAAGTACTTGATCAGGTACATTTCTAACTGACTTTTTTAATTTAATTAAGCCGTTCGCTTGGAATGCTACTAATTCATGTAAATCCAATGTTTCATGCCAAGCTAACTGATTAGGATAAGACATAGATGTTCCCCCTTAATATTCATTCATGCTACATTATGCAAAAAAATTCTAAAAGGGCCTATACTACATGAATTCATTTCAACCTAATTTATGATTCCTTTCCATTGTTCTATGTTAATTGCAATAAAATAGCCCTAATTCCTCTTCCCTACTTTTTTATATCCTTAATTTTGATTTTCAAAATAACTTCTTCGCCTTTACAATCTATAAATTTAATCTTTTCTTCCTTAAAAATCCCCATCATAGTACATCCTTTCTTGTTTCGTTATAAACCATACTAGTTAGAAAATACAAATGTGAACATTGTACCTACATATTCCTTATATATTTTTTTCAAATTTTATAGTTACTTAAATTTATACATTATTAGAAATCACCTATTAAAGTAACTACATTACAGGAAATTTTTTATAAAATCATTTTATTTTAATAAATTAAAAAAATGATTTTATCCGTGTTAGTCACCTATTCCTAAATAGTTAATAGGTTATATATTATGGATTAGGAGGGATAAAAAGATGACTATGCTTTATGATAAAGACTCTTTACAACAAAACATTACTAACCTTCCACATTGGCAACAAGAAGCTTTCCGAGCTTTCAAATTAAAAATGACAGATAAACATAAACTTTTCCCTTGTATCCCTGCTCAACACGGCTTTACAACAAATCACCTCCGGTACGGATTCATTGGTGATCCCAGAGATACGAATACTAGCAAAGATTTTGCTGCATTACTTAAAGAATACACTGAATGTTCTAGAGACACAGGTCAATACGCCTCACTTATTGTTTTTATTCATACACCAATAGATTTAATGCGCGAAACTACAGTTGAAGATTTTGAACATATTTATTGGTCTCTACTTAATACAACTAATCGTTTGGACGAGATGGAATGGCCTACGCACATTCCAAATGACCCTATGGAGAATACTTGGGAATTTTGCTTTCATAATGAATCATATTTTGTTTACTGCGCTACACCTGCCCATGTCAATAGACAAAGTAGGCATTTTTCATGTATGATGCTTGCTTTAACCCCTAGATGGGTTTTACAGGAAATTATGAATTCTGAGAACCGCAGTCGAAAACTAAAAAACTTAATACGGCAACGTTTAGCCGCTTATGACAAAGCTCCTATTCATCCCTCTCTTAAAGATTATGGTGAAAAAGATAATTATGAATGGCAGCAATATTTTTTACGTGATGATGAAACAATTCCATCCAAGTGTCCGTTTTCTCGAATAATAAAACACTTGCATAAAAATAAGTAATCCATTTTCGCTTCCTACTAATTAGTTGAATGTTATTGATTTAAAACCGCCTACGTTTAATAAAATATTTATTATTTAGTTGTACAAACTTTAACCACTGAATAGATTTAATATAGATCAATTTTAGTGGGAGGAGTATGTTATACGTGGGCATATTTTTAAGCTATGTTTTCTTAGGTTTATCATTATCTGCTCCAATGGGACCTATAAATGCTGCACAGCTAGAAAAAGGTATTAGGAGTGGGTTTTTTCACGCTTGGATTCTCGGCATAGGAGCCTTACTTGCAGATGTTATCTACATGGCACTTATTTATTTAGGTGTAATTCATTTCCTTGAAAAAGATATTATAAAACTTTTCTTATGGTCTTTCGGAGCTTTTGTTTTAATCTATACAGGCATCGAAAGTTTAAAAAACGCAAATCAAATTAACATTAGTAATACTAGAAATGATGATTCAATTATTAAAAGCTTCTTTTCTGGTTTCTTTATGTCTTTATCTAATCCATTAACAATCCTATTTTGGCTTGGAATTTTCGGCTCGATATTAGCAAAAGCCGCTTCTTCCTATAATAAAGAGCAGCTTTTGTTATATAGCTTTGGTACTATTTTAGGTATTTTCATATGGGATATTACGATGGCAAGTACATCTAGTGTATTTCGTAAAATTTTGAATGCTCGTATATTGTCTCTTATAACGGTAGTATCTGGCATATCACTTATTATTTATGGATTATATTTTGGTTTTCAAACTTACCAAATTATTTTTCAATAACTTCTATTATTTAATTCTGACATACTATTCCTATTGTGAAAAGAAAGATACTTCATATAGCTGTATTTCTTTTTCTTGAGACAAAATGAACAATTATAGTAACAATAATAACTATTCCTAAAAACAACAAACTCACTAGGAAACCAAAACGGGTTGTTTTTTGCAATAATGTTCCACTAACAGCTAATGCAATCATAATAAGACCAATAATACTTTTCATCTGCATCCAACCTTTTGGATTCATTAATTTCCAAAATGAAAGAAGAATTAAACTCCATGTATATAACAACATTAATCCAGCTGCAGTTGTTACATATTCATATATATTTTTTGGTAGGAATACAGCACTAAGGATAGAAGCACCAAGTCCAATTATAATAAGAATTAAGGCTGGAAAAGAGATGTTTTTTTTATTTTTTTTAGCAAACATTGCAGGTGCATCGCCCTCTTCAGCTAAGTTCATTAATACACTTGTAACCGCAAATAATGAACCAACTAATGTTGAAAAACCCGCTAAAATTAATACTACATTTAAAATAAATGGCACATACGGCAAATTATAATCTTGTAACGCTATTACAAAAGGACTTTCTTTCGTATTAAACTGGTTTAATGGAACCATCATAATTGCCAATCCTAAAGAGACTACGTAAATAATCGTTAAAACCATTAACATTACTCTTCCTGATTTTTTTGCATCTTTAGGGTCTTTTAGTCTTATTGTCATTAGCCCCATAATTTCTATCCCCCCAAATGCATAAAATGCATAAATAAGAGAAGACCAAGTACCTTTTAATCCATTTGGAAACCAGTCTTTAAAATTCCGCGGAATTTGTGCTTTATATAAACCACCCTTTATAAATCCTAAAATAACTAAAATAGCAATTACAATAAACCCCATAATAGCAGCAATTTTTATAATAGCCATCCACTTTTCTAAACGTTCAAATATCTTTACCCCTATAAAAATAATTAATATAGCCGTTACTCCGTATATAGCAGCAAATATCCATAATGGTATTTTAGGGAACCAGTAACGTGAAAAGATTCCTAACGCACTTAACTGGCTGCCCATAATAAGTAGCTCAGAACACCAATATGTCCATCCGTGACTAAAACCCGCCCAATTTCCAAAAGCTTTTCTTGAATAAATGCGAAAAGATCCTTTTTGCGGATCTTCTACAGCCATTTTTGCCAATGCTTCAAATACAATATATGTAGTGAATCCAGTTAAAATAAGAATAAGAATAATTGAAGAACCACCTATTTTAATTCCTATACTGGATCCTAAAAAAAAGCCCGTCCCTATCGTACAACCAATCCCAATAAGTGAGAGTTGCCACCATTTTAAATCTTTTTTTTCTTTCGTTTCATTATTAACATCATGACAGGTC
>NZ_JAKUFX010000014.1:0-78343 GCF_022663635.1 Bacillus cereus group sp. BfR-BA-01356
AATAGTTAGGAATCTCTTATCCTTTATGCCCATATTCCACATTATTTCAACAAGTTTATTATGGTTAATATGGTCAAAGAAACTTTTGATGTCACCTTCGATGGCTACGTACGTTTTTGACCTAGAAATGGTATTCAAGATTCTGCCTATCGCATAGTGACATGAACGATAGGGACGAAAACCATAACTATGGTTGAAAAACTTCGCCTCCGCTATGGGTTCTAACACCATTCTTGCTGTTTCTTGGATTATCCTATCTATCATGGCTGGGATTCCTAGAGGACGCTTTTTACCATTGCCCTTGTCAATGTAATGCCTTCGAACGGGTTTAGGTTTGTAGTTGTCTATGTGTTCCCAAATGAGTTTGATAAGCTGTTCCGTTTCCATTTGTAGGTAGTAGTTCACGTCTTTCTTGTCAATCCCGACCGTTTTACTCCCACGATTGCTTTTAATGTTGTGAATTGCCGTTTTAATAGCCTGCTTGTTTTTCATTAGTTCTATCATGCCATGAAAAGAAGAGTTATCTTCTTTGGCCTTTTTGTATATTAGGTCTAACTTATCTTGGAGCTGTGCTTCATTATCTATCAAATGTCCTTTAATCCTCATTACATCTCCCCATTATTCAAGCGATTGTAACGATGTGCTGTTTAATTCCCACTCTAGAAGAGGTTCATATAGACATTTGAAATATCCATTGTTATTCTGAATCGACTGGTCCCCTTCGCTCCACGGACATTACTCCGCTTCCTCACTACTACGAGACCGCTGCCACTTGCATTGTTTCAAGCAGGATCACACTCCCTATGGCAATGCAAGCTTCCCAAGTTCCATTTGTTCTATCCCTTATTTTACATTCCTTTAGGTGCCCACTTTACGCCGACGGTACTCACCAGTCTTGAGTAGCTCTAACATACTGGTTCAGCATAAACGGTAATTACGAAACCGATTATGTGCAAGGATTAGAATTTCGAACCTCTCCTTGTTCCCGTTATTCCTTCCGATTGCTCACGTTAAGAAGGGATTCCCTCACGACGCTTCAAGACATGGATTCCTTTCGTCACCATTGGGATGTTTTTAAAGACCACCGCACCATATAGGCATTAGTGAGTTGTGCCATCAGGTTACGACCTTACCTAACTTCAGACCCTAACTCGTGTGTAAGTTAGCGCATGTAGGGGTATCATGGCTAGGATTAATGAGCTATTATCCTAGAATGGGAGTTTCACCCATAAAATTCGAACAAATAGTTAGGCTGTGTAAGAGTCAGCCCCTCCATTTCACGCCGCTACGTTTATAGGAGAACTTGGCGTACCAAAATGGGGGAACTCTTCGTCTCGATGTTCACCCTACTTCAAAGCCAAATTCTTGGGCAGACGATCACGTTAATGTATCTGGTTTATATGGTATTTCTTTTGATGAAAATGAATCTAGTATTTTAGAGAGCCGCTATTTAATTCGAGAATGGGAAATGCCTGAGAATATCGTACTTTTATCTGGTGATGGACATACATGGATTGCATTAGACTATCGAAATGTAGCTGAAAATCCTCCAGTTATATTTATCGATAATGAGTTTGAGGAAATTATTGAATTAGCACCTAACTTTGAAAGTTTCTTACAAAACTTAACTACTTATGAATATGACGAAGAATAAGCCTGGCTCTAAAAAGGAGCAAGATTTTATTACAAATTTACACGCCACTTTAAAACCACTCGGCTTTAAGAAAAAAAGACATACATTTTTCAAAGCTGAAAACGGATTTTATAAGCTCATTAACATACAAAAAAGCCAGTTTGGAGATGATTTTTATATAAATATAGGAGTTCACCCTATCGGTCTCCCGCAGCTTATTACGAACCAATTACAAATAAAAGAAAACATTTCAATATTCGCTTGCATTCTACAAACAAGAATAGAGCCTATACATATCAAACAGAACCAGCTATTGCACAATGTTTCACATGAAACTATCAACATTCCGAATTACCTTTCTACTATTTTCGACTGGTTTCAAACGTGGGCATCTTATGAAAATTCAGTGGAAATAAATATACATTCCATTACTCCGGTACTAGCTGTCGTTCCAATATTAGAAGAAAAAGCGTTTCTACTTCTTACCTGTTTTTCTTTCTACAAATTAAAACAGTACGAACAAGCTAATCGCTACTTACAGCAATATTTACATTGCACCGTGCATCTGAATACCGAGGAAAAAGAGCCCATATTCTTTCACGAAGTTGATATGTATATGAAAAAACTAGTAGAAAGTACAATGTAATTTCACATTGTACTTTCTACTAGTGCTTTATATTCCTCTTGTAACTTTTTAAATCGTTCTTCATACTTTTGCATCTTCACAATATCCGTTTTTGAATTAAGGACTGGCCTTCTTCTCCCAGTCACCATTATATTTTTCCCATCTATTGCATCGTTCATATATACGTAAGGTTTAAAAGACTCGCATACCGTATATGGCAATGCTACAGAGAGTTTTGCATACTCTTCCACTTTAAATTGATTAGATAAGCTTAACTCCTTTAAATTTTTCAATTGCATTAACGGTTCTAATGAATCATCTTTAACCTTTAAATTCATCAAAGTAAGCTTTTGCAACTGCTGTAATTCAGCGAGTGGTTTTAAAGTTTGTACTTTCATCACTGTATTTATTCCACCACCCATATAGAAGGTATTGAGTTGTGTGCACTTACTTAAAGCACTTAAATCTTCTAACTTAGAAAAATCATCAATTAGTAAGGATTTGAGTTTTTTATTATAATCAATATCCCATAACGTCTTCGCTTTTGTATTCCAGCACATATACAACTGTTGTAAATTGGACAATTTCTGAAGGCTACTTAAATCCTCGACCCTCATTTTGTAAACGTATAATATATCGGGACAAACATACGTAAGAATATGATCAAACTGCTTTTGATTTACTGTGAACACCCATAATTTTTTAACTTTCAAAGATGCTAGTCGTTCTATATTTTTTTGTTTTCCCCTCAATCGCTACTTCTTCTAAATCACCAGCTATACTTGCTAAGTCTTTCATAATCTTCGGCTGATCACCAATCGGAAACATGTTATCCCCCCTACAACTCCCAAGTAATATTCATTTCTTCAAATGAGTCCTTACTAACTTCCAATCCTTCGCTATCTTCCGTTCCAATCATTGCTACTTCTTCTTTAGACAACTTAATTTCCTCATTTGGCCTTTGGATTTTTTTCTCATACACGAGTTGTAAAAGCTCTATTTGTTCCTCTGTCAGTTCATACTCTTCTTCTAGTCTTTCCATTGCTGATTCTGTATCAAGTAATGGAATTTCTAATAAGAATCCGCCGTGCTCTTCCATCTCTTCAAATGAATCAATTGAATACGCACCGCTATCCTCAATCCAAAATGCAGTTGTAATCAAAGGAACTGTTTCGCCTTCTACTTCTTCTAATACGTATTGAAGTGCTTCTTCTTTCGCAATATCTATTACTTCCGAAGGTGCCCCTTCAAAAAATTTTTTCGCATCAATCCACTCATCAATTCTCTCGCTATTCACATCTTGAAGACATACAATCGTGTAATTCGGATGAAACGTAATTGTCCCTTGTCCCCCTTGGCTATCTTGCATACTATAGTTAAATCCATCCCATGAACTTTCATGTGAGAAATCTGGACAATGCGCTACATTAATTGCATGGGCAATCGAATTTAAAACGCATCCTTTCCATAATTGTTCTCTATCTATATGTAATTTATATTTACTCATCATCTTCCCCCATGCGCATATTTTTTTCTATTATCTTTCCTCTACACAATACTTGTAAATACTTTTCTATCTACTACAAAATAAAAAAGACAATACCTCAACTGTATTGTCCATTTTCTTCCCTACCATTTCTCTCTACACGTCTCAATTAAATGCAATAAGTACCTCTTCGTCATATCTGCTCTTCTCCACCTTGAGAGCATTCGCTTTTCTTTTGGGTTCTGCCGTATTCTCGCTACTTCTTTTAATAAAAGCTCCCATTCTTCCGCTGAACGTTCTGACAAGTATTGCAATCCTCTATCTTTTGAAACGATTGTTTTATGATCTAGTGTATATAAAATACGTCCCATCGTAACGATAGCTGATTCTACCCACTCTTCTATAAAAAATAAATATGGCTTCTTCGCCTTTTCACTCCAGTACTGTTCTACGTTATATTTCATTGTATTTACTACATCATTCCATTTTATTTGCAGCGGAAGATCTTCTGCTTCTTTTCCGGTAACTGTAATGCCTTGATTTTTCAACGTCCACCATGTGACCGCATTAATGTCCCAATGACCAACATTAGCTTTACCATCTGCACAATACACGTACTCGTTCATTTCATCATTGTATTTCCCTAAGTCAGCAAGCGGAATATACATACCGTCCATTCTTTTACCTAGCGTATTATCACTAAGTTTATTATGTAGTTCCACAAGCTGCTGTTTTTCAGCTTCATTCACGGAATCATTTATCACTGTAACAAAATCAACATCGCTCGTTTCCTTATGAAATGCACCTAGTGCGATGGATCCGTAAATATATACCCCGACTATTTTTTCATCCAAAAAAATTTCTTTTAATTCTACTGTGTACCGCTCCATTAACTGTTGTACTTCCGTTGGTAACGCATGCTTCACTCCATTTTTCATATCTATCCCTCCAATAAAAAAGCCTTTGCAAATTCGCAAAGACTTCTTGTTTTATAAATATTTCTCGATTTCTTCATAAACATCCTTCAAACGAGGATTTCCTTCTCCAACAATTTCTCCATTTACAAGAACGACCGGATAAAATAAATCTTCTTCCACTACTCGCTTTGCGAATGCTTTTTTATCTTCATCTTCTTGTTCTTCTTGGAAATCAATATACTCGAAATTAAATTTATTTTCTTGTCCTTCATATTTACGACCAATTGCCGCTTGTAACCATTCAAACGTTTCTGTTGAAGATGGCATTCCGACGCAGCTCGCACAAATTACTTTCGTCCCATACACTTGCACATTAACCATTTCTTCTCCCCCACTTCTTGTTCCAACAGTATATTCAGATGTCTTATTACATAAGCACATCATTTTACAAACTTATTCCATACCCCTATACTGAAAAAACACGATACAATATTTCGACAATAAAACAAGAAGAGAAAAAATAGATTTTCCCCTCTATCTTGATTATAATAAAACTGATGAAAGGAGTCGATAAAAATGGAAAACCCACATATGCAAGAACAAGTATTAGAAGTATTAGATAAATTACGTCCATTCTTACTTCGCGATGGCGGAGACGTTGAATTAGTAGACATTGAAGAAGGTATCGTAAAATTACGCCTTATGGGTGCTTGCGGAAGCTGCCCAAGTTCTACAATCACACTAAAAGCTGGTATCGAGCGCGCGTTACTTGAAGAAGTACCAGGCGTTATCGAAGTAGAACAAGTATTTTAATTAAAAGCGGAAGCGGCTCGTTCAGAATCGCCTTCTAAAAGGAGACCAAATTTGGTCTCCTTTTTTTATTCAAATCACATTTATTCGTTAACATCATAAAACAAAATTGGAAATCCTTCTCAAAAAATGCGATAATTAATACTATATAGTGAATCGTTCACACATATACAGTAAAAAAACATAGGGGGACGACAGATGCCAAAAATGGGGAACACTTTTGTAACAATTCAAGAACTAGAAAAGAAAAAGGAGTATTTATTAGGCCTTTCATCCGTTATACCAACATGGAATACAAGCTATCAATTTTTATTTAAAGAAATCCAGCAAGAATTATTGGGTAAAGTAAATGAAAAGCTCGAAAGGCATCAATTCGTTTTAAATATATGTACAGATCAACAGGTAGGGGCATAATGTATTACATAAAATTGTGGTATATAAAAAAGAGACCTCACTCGGTCTCTTTTTTATATTTTTAAGATAACCAATCTAATTTTCTAATCCCGAGCTTATCTACCGGTAAACGAAGTGAGCCATAAAAATGCTTCATAAATTGCTCTGAGCGGTTCACATCGTGTAAAATGGCTTCTAAGCGATCTCTATATATGCTTTTTTGTTCTTCGTTTCCAGTTTGGTAATATCGTTCGACCGTTTCAAAATAGTGAAGCGGGAACAGGAGCCTTGCAAATAATAAGCGCCAACCAAATGAGGACAGCGAGTAATTTCGTTCATAATCTGTAACAAATTGAACGATTGTTTGATCCCAGTCTTTCTTTTTTTCAATCATCATATAGCGAATCCATTCTGCTATATCTCGAGTTGGGTGATCATACACCCAATCAAAAGGAAGTTTGAGACGCTTCGTTTGATGCCATAATAAAGGTGTGAATCGTTCTTGGCAAATTGTCGCTGCATCCGTTAGTTGCGGCGTATCATCCATTTCTGTATCAACAACATATTGAATGGCATTTTCTGCAACTCCTAAGTAATACGGGAAGGATTCAATAAACAATTGATCGAATACGTCTGTAGGGTGGTTCATCACTTGTGATTGCCAAAACTTTTCTAACTGATCGAGTCTCTTTTCCCATAACGCTTTCCATTCACCAATGCGGCTTAATTGCTCGATTTCTTCTGGAAAGAATGCACCTCGTTTATGGAATATAGAAAGTTCACTTCCTAATGACGTAGCATGTCGTTCTAACGCTCGCATACCTTTTAATAAGCAGTAATTTTGTTCTTCTATCTCACTTACATAGTAGCCGTGTATAGTTGGAACGAAAGTCGCTACAGTTATATCCCCTTGCTGGTTCATATAGTCACTGAGCTTTTTCATCTCTACAAGTACTTCTTCCTCCATTTCTCCAATTGGAACAAGTACATAAATTTTGTTGCGAATCCAAAAGCTTTTATAGGGGCCAAGGGGGATTAATTCTTTAACATGCATGTGATAATGCTCATAAATATGCTGAATCATCGCAGTCGCCACCTATGGTTTTTCTTTATATATATGAGCTTGTGCTCGCCTTTCATTCCTATGCACAGGATAAAGCAACGAAACGTATACAAATACTAAAAAGAAAAAAAGGTGATAAACATGAAAGAATCAAATCAACTACAAGAAAGAGCATTACAACTATTACAAGAACGTGGTGTAACAATTGACGATATTGCTGAACTTGTTCATTTTCTTCAAAAAAAATATCATCCAAATTTAGAGATGTCAGAATGCCGTTACAATGTAGAACGTGTACTATCAAAACGTGAAGTACAAAACGCACTGATTACTGGTATCGAACTTGATGTCCTTGCTGAAAAGGGAATGCTAAGTGAACCGTTACAAGATATTGTAAAACGTGATGAAGGCTTATACGGAATTGATGAAGTTATCGCACTTTCTATCGTAAACGTGTACGGCTCTATCGGTTTCACGAACTTTGGATATATTGATAAATTAAAACCTGGTATTTTAGAATACTTAAATGATAAATCAACTGGAAAAGTGCACACATTCCTTGACGATATCGTTGGCGGAATTGCTGCCGCAGCTTCAAGCCGTTTAGCGCACCGAGCTGAGCACTCAGAATAATAATGTTTTCTAGGCCGTCAGTTTCATGCTGACGGCCTTTCGTATTCCATAAGCATAAATTCTCTTCCGCGACTCAAAAAAATAGTCCCTTGTTTAAATCCGATATTTTTATATACCGTAATCGCTCTTGTATTAAATGTTGCTACGCTTAATCGAAACATTTTTGCATTAAACTCTTTCGTGGCAAACGCTATTCCAGCTTGGAAGAATTCTTTCCCTATTCCCTTCCCAGTTAACGCCGGCTTCATGCCAAGTCCGATATCAATCACATCTTCTCCACCATATAAATTAGCATCTCTTCCACCTGGCACTTGTGCATTTGCTCCAAAACAAAAATAACCGATGAGGTCTCCTTGATCGTCACAACAGCCATAATACGTTCCATCTAATAGCTCTTCTATTACTTCTTTCTCGCCTGAAAAACTATATAAACTATAAGGTTCCTCGTACGTCCAAGTATTTATCTCATTTGCTTCTTCCTCTGTTAACTTATGTATATCCACTTTCTCTTTCCCCCTATTATATTTCTATTAACAATATTCGATATTCATCTTATAATTCATCTTTCTCAATATATTTTTTAATTTCTCGCTTTATTTTTATGGAAGATTTTTCTTATTATGTTACGATTAAACAGAATCATTACAAATAAGGTGGTGACAATTTGAATTACTTTTCTTATCTCTCCTCGGAAGAACGGCAAAATTTTTTCTATAAAGAACCCCTTAGTTTTTCAAAAAATATAGGGAAAGAACAACTAGCTTACGCACTAGGTGCCACACTATATACTCCCGGCACGAAAGAAACGATTGCGGAAGATATAATTAGAAAGAAACATGTGGATGCTACCTCAATTATTCTTTGTCTAGAGGACGCTATCAGCGATGAGGAAGTAAAACTTGCAGAGCAAAACATCGTCGTTCAAATACAGCAAATCGCTAACTTAGTCAGTGCCAACATACTAAACCAAGCAGACATCCCACTTCTTTTTATTAGAGTTCGACAGCCAAGTCAAATGAAGACAATTGTTACTGAATTAGGTAGTGCTGTTCATTGTTTATGTGGTTTTGTCTTTCCAAAATTCACACCGATTAACGGAAAGACTTATATCGATCAGCTTGCATATATAAACGAGTTATACTCATTATCGCTATATGGCATGCCGATTTTAGAATCACCCGAAATTATGTATAAGGAAACACGGGCAGAATCATTATTACAAATAAAAAATTTACTAGATTCTTATCACGATTACATCTTAAATGTACGTATTGGTGCTACTGATTTTTCAAGTATATTTAGTATTCGGCGCAATAAATACACACCTATCTATCATATTACTGTTGTCCGTGATTGTATTTCAGACATTATTAACGTTTTCTCAAGGGCAACAAATGAATATATTATTTCAGGATGTGTATGGGAATATTTTTCTAATGATCATGAAGAAGGGCTTATTCAAGAGGTCTCACTTGACCATGCAAATGGCTTAATCGGAAAGAAAGTTATTCACCCATCTCATATTAAAGTTGTACAGGCAATGCACATTGTCACAATGGAAGATTATTTAGATGCGAGATCAATTTTACAAAATGCAGATACGTATAATGGAGTGCTAAAAAGCAGTTTTTCTAACAAAATGAATGAAGTAAAACCTCATTATAGCTGGGCTCGCAAAACCATTTTAAAATCTAATATTTACGGGGTGCTACATGAAAACAAACAATTCACCGATCTCCTTATTACAAACGCAAAGCAACACGTATAACGTTTTAAATAATATACAAGTCCATGTAGAAGTACGTGATAATCCATATAATTTAGCGCTAGACAATCTTTTTCAAATGGCTGCGAGAATAAATAAGAAACGTAGTTTTTTATTTGTGAGTACAATCCTTGGAAAGCATCTTCCTATTAAACCTGCAGTCTCTCTATCAAGTGGAGTTGCTCTCGCTGCAAGATATATGGAAATACTACATAATATTTCTCATCCATTTCGAAAAGAAATTTTAAATCTCATTTCATTAGAAATTGATGAAATCCCAGAGGAAGTATTTCGTTATCAATATCCTCTGCAAGAAGAAGTTTTGTTCATCGGATTCGCTGAAACAGCGACAGCACTTGGTCATTCTATGTTTCAATGCTTTCAAAATGCAAAGTATGTGCATACAACTAGGGAATCGATACCCCACCTAGAATCTGTCATTACATTTGAGGAAGAACATTCTCATGCAACATCGCACCGTTGTTATGTAGATGAAAGCTTTTTTCAAAACAACAACCCGATTGTTCTCGTAGATGATGAGATGACAACAGGAAAAACAGCATTAAATATTATTAGATCTATTCAAAATAAATTCCCACGAGAAGAATATATAATTGCTTCTTTATTAGACTGGCGTTCTCATACTAATAGAAAACAATTTAAACAATTAGAAGAAGAACTTCAAATTAAGGTTCATGTTATTTCTTTATTAGAAGGCAGTATTCATACAACTGGCCAACCATTAAATATTGCAAAAACAGATATTCAAATTGAAGAAACAAAACCTGATTTCAAAAAACATACCCTTACCTGCCTAAAATCACCCTATACATCAAATTATATAAAATATACTGGGCGATTTGGCATTTCAGCATATGAACAAAAGCACATTCATTCTTTCGCCCAAGAAGCAGGAAAAACTTTAAAAAGAGAAAGAATGGGAAAACGAACACTCTGTCTCGGAACGGGTGAATTTATGTATATCCCAATGAAAATTGCTGATGAAATGGGTGAAAATATTTTATATCAATCTACAACAAGAAGCCCTATCCATTCTGTTTCAAATGATGTGAACTACGCCATTCATAATCATTTCTCATATCCAAGTCCTGAAGATTCTACTATTACAAATTACTTTTATAATATTTCACCTCATGATTACGATGAAGTATTTGTTTTCATTGAGCGTGATTTAGGGGAAGAAGCCCTATCTCCTCTTCTACAGCAGTTACAAACAGTTATTCCTTTTATTCATATCGTCTCATTTTCAAATAGCATAGAAAAGGAAGGTTGATAATTATGGTAAAATTAAATTCTCATATTAGTAGTTACAATCCAAATGATGCTATTTTTCTATTAAAAGATATTAGTGATTTAATGAAAGAAAGTTCCACGGAAACTAGAGAACAAGCAATTCAAGCTGGCACACATTATTCCGAAATGTTACCAATGGAATATAAACCCTCTAAAGCGTATATGGATTTATTCTTTTCTTCCCTGCAACAATACAAACACAAACTAGCCATCGCTGTTGGAGTTGTCGCCGAACAGATTATACAAACTAAAGGAACTAACCTTGTCCTCGTTTCATTAGCTCGTGCTGGTACACCTATTGGCATTCTTATCAAACGCTACATACGCTATCAATACAACCTTGATGTACCTCACTATTGTATTTCTATTGTTCGCGGACGCGGTATTGATGAAAATGCACTCCATTATATTTTGGAACATCACCCTAAAGAAACAATTCAATTCATTGATGGGTGGACTGGAAAAGGTGCAATAAAAAAAGAATTAGAATATGCCGTACACACATTTAACGAACGAAATAATACACACATTTCTCATTGTATGGCTGTGCTTGCTGATCCCGGTTACTGTACTTCAATTTACGGTACACGTGAAGATTTTCTTATTCCTAGCGCTTGCTTAAATGCAACAGTCTCTGGACTCATTAGCCGCACTGTACTAAATGACACCTATATCGGTCCAAATGATTTTCATGGTGTTAAATATTATAAAGAGCTAGAACAAGAAGACTTATCAAATTTATTCATTGATGAGGTAACAGATTTATTCCCTTCTGTTCATTCTCATATAGATAATCAATTACGTTATATTACTTCAACTTACACTGATCCCTCTTGGCAAGGATTAAAAGATATACAGTCTATCCAAAATCACTTTGAAATTGACGATATTAACTTAATCAAACCAGGAGTGGGCGAAACAACTCGTGTATTACTCCGGAGAATACCATGGAAAATTTTAATACGGAAGCAAAACAATCCCGATTTAAAGCATATTTTACTTCTTGCTAAAGAAAAGAATGTCCCTATTGAAATCTATGAGAATATGGCTTATTCATGTTGCGGGCTCATTAAGCCTCTTAAGAGGGAAACGATATGATTTTCGCCAGTGATCTTGATCAGACGCTTATTTATTCCCGGAAATCGTTTCGTGCCCCTATAGAAGATGAATCAATTCAACTCATTGAAACTTTAGATGGGAAAGAAATTTCTTTCATATCACATAAAACCATTTCACTACTAAAAAAATTGCAACTGCACTCACATTTCATCCCAGTTACAACAAGAACTATTGAGCAGTTTCAGCGTATTTCTTTATTCCAAGACGAAATCATTCCCGAATACGCCATTACAAGTAACGGCGGTAATATCCTTCATAACGGTAAACAAGATGGTACTTGGAACAGGATAGTAAAAGAAAGACTATCGTTTGAATGTATAGAGGGAAACGACATACTAAAGGAATTTGGACAAATAGCTCATAAAGATTGGGTTATATCGCAAAAAACAGCTGATGATCTATTCCATTATTGCATTATTAAACGGGAGAACATTCCTTATGATGAATTATCATCCTTCACTTCCTGGTTAGACAAACAAGGATGGAATCATTCACTTCAAGGTAGAAAGCTATACTTTGTACCAAAACCAATTAATAAATGGGACGCCGTGCAATATATAAAAGAAATTTTGCAAATAGATACGATTATTACAGCTGGGGATTCTTTACTTGATTTATGCATGCTTGAAAAGGCGAACCATGCCTTCGCACCACTTCATGGTGAGTTAGGGGCAATGCATGATAGCTTACAACCCCATATTTTAAAAACAGACGCAATCGGCATATATGCCGCAGAAGAAATCGTAAATAAATCACTTCAAATTATTCACAGTTCATTACCTACCTCATGATCATCATATGCACAATTGCATACGCACCGCGGTTAAACAGATGGTACAATTTATTTGAATCGCTGTTGCTACACTTCTTGATTAGAGAAAAGGCGTTAACACGGAAATTAGCGTCTTATCAACCTCAAGCAATTGGCACATTTTGTCATCTTAAAAGACACTCCAACGAGTGTCTTTTTTTCTATATCCAACAAGGACTTACTCATTTCAAAGTATAAATACATAAAATAATGTAAATCATGACACGCATGAATCACTTTCTAAAAGTTATAAAGTAGATTCAAAATAAAAAAGCACTCTTAACTAGAGTGCTTTTTACTTTCAAACAAGGAGGCTACATATATGGATAGTACTCTCGTATTTAACTTTGGCATTGGTATTGTTATCATTTTATTCGTCTTCTTTGTACTTTGTATGAGCGGGGTATAAAAAGGCGATTTTCGAGCGTCTTTTTATACATACATATGTATTACTTGACTTCTACAAAGGCAGTAACCATAATAGTTACAGAAATACAAATAGCTATTCACATATCCACAAATAGGAGGAAGAAAAATGAAACATGTAATCGTTTATGCACACCCGAATACAAAAAGCTTCAACCATGCGATTTTAGAAACGGTAAAAAGTGAATTAGAAGGAAAAGGTCACGAAGTACGCGTTCGCGATCTATACGAATTAAACTTTAATCCAGTATTAGGCGCTTCCGATTTCATCTCATTTTCTCAAGGAAATACACCAGAAGATATTAAAGAAGAACAAGAGCATATCTCTTGGGCTGATAGCATTACATTCATTTATCCAGTGTGGTGGGCGGGACTTCCTGCTATTTTAAAAGGATACGTTGACCGTGTATTTAGCCACGGATTCGCTTATGCTTACGGTGAAAACGGTATTGAAAAGTTATTAAGCGGTAAAAAAGGATTGTTATTATCTACAATGGGAAATACGAAAGAAGCATACACAGCAGGCGGCATGTTTGATGCAATGAAGAAAACAGCGGATGTTGGTATTTTTGAATTTACAGGCATTGAAACAATTGAGCATACATTCTATACAAGTGTTCCTTCTGTGGATGACAGTGTGCGTAAACAATATCTTGAAGAGGTTAAAGACGTTGTGAATCGTGCGTTCTAATAAAAAAACTCTGGCTTTAACAACCGGAGTTTTTTTATTTCACCATTAATTTCGGAATATATCTTTGAAGAATGCTTTCTAATTCATTCATATCTTCCTTTCTAATAAGTAAATTCACATTGTCATTCATTTTTTCTCTCCCGCGATATAAAAATATATTTTCTTTTGGATTTTCCCATGTTGATGTTTTATAGCCTTTCAATTCTTCATATGAATAAAAGTTTAATCCATCTATTACACCTTTTTCATATATTTGTACACTTTTAATAAGATGTATAGCTATTAAAGTCATAAAACAACTTGCTACAGCATGAATACCTATCTGAATAAAAAACTGTTCAACTGTATCAATATCGCCACTTACGTACTGAGCATATATATACATACATTGTCCAATGAAATATGTTGGTCCAAGTAATGCAATCCAACGTCTTTTCACCCGAGGATACATTGCAATAAGTTTTCCTGCGCTTTTTTTCATTTCATTTATTTTATATATTTTCCATAGAACAAAGAACAAAACGCATAATGTAAAAACAAGCATAATATATGACATCCAGTACATTCTTATTCCTCCCTTATATCAATACATTTAAATTTTACATTCCGTATACCTATAGTACATATGCAATTATGCATAAAAAACAGGTAACCTCTTCCGGCTACCTGCATTTCATTACATCTTCTCAATCCACTCCGTCAAGTTATGCACAACTTGCGTTGGTTGTACTTCGTATTCTGTTAACTTCTCCACAGTTGTGACTCCAGTGTGGACAAGAAGGGTATGCATACCAGCATTTATTCCTGCTAAAATGTCTGTATCGTAGTTATCCCCAACCATTAATGCTTCATTTTTTTCTATGCCAAGCACTTTTAAAGCTTGTTCCATAATGATTGATTCTGGTTTTCCGATAAAGATTGGATCCACACCTGTTGATACTGCTACAACTGATGTTAATGAGCCGTTACCTGGTAATAATCCTCGCTCAGTTGGGATGGCAATATCCCCATTTGTAGAAATAAACGTCGCGCCATTACGCACAGCAAGACACGCTTTTGCTAATTTTTCATATGTGATGTCACGATCTAAACCCACAACAACGAAATCAGGATTTTCATCCACAAGTTCAAATCCTTTTTCCACAAGTGCATCGTGTAAGCCTTCTTCACCAATCATATATACAGTTGCGTCTTGTTTACGTTCATAAATGAAGTTCGCAGTCGCCATACTCGTTGTGAATACTTGCTCCGCTTTCGCTGGAATATCGAAACGAACAAGCTTTTCTGCCACTTGTTCTGGTTTGCGAGTTGAGTTATTCGT
Source organism: Bacillus cereus group sp. BfR-BA-01356 (assembly GCF_022663635.1). Classification (NCBI taxonomy): domain Bacteria; kingdom Bacillati; phylum Bacillota; class Bacilli; order Caryophanales; family Bacillaceae; genus Bacillus; species Bacillus cereus group sp. BfR-BA-01356. The sequence continues at coordinate 15,008 of NZ_JAKUFX010000014.1, forward strand.
AACGAATAAATATGGAATGCCGCGCTCTCCTAATGCTTTTACGAAGTCGCTTGCTTCTTCAATTTGTTCTTCTCCGCGATACATCGTACCGTCTAAGTCAATTAAGTAACCTTTATACATCGATTATGTCTCTCCTTCTATGCTAACGTTCTCACCTTATCATACCACTCTTATATTACCCGCTTTTCCAAAAGAAAAAAACGCTTTACCTTAAAGCGCCCCATAACGTTCATTTTTTCTCTTTTATTTGGTAAGAACAACTACAATCGCCCTCGCACATATTTGCTAGCGTTTTCACTTCTGCGTTCGTAAATAAACGCTTATACATTTCTTTTTCATCTTCACACACTTGCGGGAATCTCTCGGCAATTTCCTTTAACGGACAGTTTTGTTTTTCAATTACGAAAGATTTCTCTCCATCTCTCTTTATTTGAACCATATAACCATTTTTCTCTTGCATAGCTGCTATCTCTTGCACTTTATATGCTAAATTCTTTTGATTACTCACTCTCTTTTGTAACTGTTCTTCCATTCGCTTCGTTCTCTCTTTTAAAACGTAACGAAGTATTTTTTCATCGCCCATTCGAGCTAAATCTTCTAGCATATCAATCGCAAATTGCTTATACTCTTTCGGGAATGTATCTTCTCCCTTTTCGCTTAATCCATACAAATAAGTTGGTCTTCCGACATGTTGCCTTACCATCTTAGAATAAATGAGTCCGTCTTTCTCAAGATTACTTAAATGTCTTCGAATCGCCATTTCTGTAATCTCTAAAACGTCAGCTAGTTCCGCTACCGTGTGCTCTCCCTTTACTTTCAACAATTGTACAATCTCGTCTTTCGTAGTACGTGCTTCCCCCATACTTCACCCTTCTCCCTTTTCTTTCTCACATACAATATAAGATCCCCAAAAGGCATTCTCTGGGGATCTTATAAGCATAATTATTCTGGTACAAATGCAGATACAGGTCCTAATTCCTTTTCTAAATAACTGCGAATATTTGCTGGGTATTTCTCTACCACTGCAATATGTTTTTGAATCGTCTTATATAATTCATCATGATTCATTTGAATATAATCTTGCGTAAGCATTTTTCGAAGAAGGATAATTTCTTTCATCCCTTGTCCATCTTCTTCACTTATCACTCGCTCATCCATTAAAATATCAATAATATCTTCATAGCTTCCTGGATCGCGCATAATAAATCCATCAATCATCGCATTCCCGACATCTAATACAGTATCAATAATAAGATGGGCTATGCGCTCTAATGCGTAAAATTCAAACTCGGTTTCATATATCTTTTTCTCTTGAAATGTACTTGTTGCTCGTTCTAAACATACTAGCATTTGTTCTATTTTCTTTCTGTCTACAAAATACATGAATGTCACCTACCTGGAAATTAAAGCATTTACATTTTAATTGTAACGCTTTCTTCTGAAAAAATCGACAATTTTTCGAATTCACCTTTTCTCCGTTATTTGTTATAGTTATATTTGTATGATTTTTGAAATTGGAGGAATGGAATCTTGGAACGTGAACTCGCACTAGAAATTGTCCGTGTAACAGAAGCAGCAGCCTTAGCATCCGCACAGTGGATGGGCCGCGGAAAGAAAAATGAAGCAGATGATGCAGCAACTACAGCAATGCGTGATATGTTCGATTCAGTAAACATGGCAGGTACAGTTGTAATTGGTGAAGGAGAACTTGATGAAGCACCGATGTTGTATATTGGTGAAGAACTAGGAACAGGTAACGGTCCAGAAGTAGATATCGCCGTTGATCCATTAGAAGGTACAAACATCGTTGCAAAAGGTCTTGCAAATGCAATGGCAGTTATTGCAATCGCAGACAAAGGGAACCTTCTTCATGCTCCTGATATGTACATGGAAAAAATCGCGGTTGGTCCAAAAGCAGCTGGTAAAATTAGCTTAGATGATCCAATTGAAAAAACAATTGAAATTGTAGCAGAAGCTAACAATAAAAAGATTCGCGATCTAACAGTTATCGTTCAAGAACGTGAACGTCATCAAGATATTATTGACCGTGTTCGTGCAAAAGGTGCACGCGTAAAATTATTTGGTGACGGTGATGTTGGTGCGTCAATCGCAACAGCACTACCTGGAACGGGTATCGACTTATTCGTAGGTATTGGCGGAGCTCCAGAAGGTGTTATTTCTGCAGCAGCATTAAAATGCCTTGAAGGTGAAATGCAAGCTCGCTTAGTTCCAATGAACGAAGAAGAAGAAGCTCGTTGTCGTGAAATGGGATTAGAAGACCCTCGTCAACTTCTTATGTTAGATGACTTAGTATCCGGGGATGATGCAATCTTCTCAGCAACTGGTGTATCTGCTGGTGAGTTATTAGACGGTGTTAAATTCCTTGGCGGAGATTTAGCTGAAACATACTCTATCGTAATGCGTTACAAAACAAGAACAGTACGATTCATTAAAACGCATCACCATTTAGATCATAAACCACACTTAAACTTAGATATTTAATAAAGGAGCCATGTGTATGGAAGAACGTTTCTTTCTGTACGACGATACTGTCGCTACAAAAACTCGTTTCGTTAGCTTTATGGGAGAAAATGAGCGTCACGATTTAGCGCTTTTATACTCCGATCGTCATTACGGTAAAACAATTGTCCTTGATATGCAAAGTAATAAATTTGCAATCATCGGTCCTGACGATTTAAACGAACCAGGCTACTTAGAGCACGCATTTTCTATGACTGAAGAAATTGCAGAAGAATTACGCTCATTTTTATTTGAACTTATATAATTTATCGTATGCACCAGCTATTTTAGCTGGTGTTTTTTCATTATAAGAGTTTTGAATTTTCAATCTTCTATGTTATAATTAAGAATAAATCTATTTGGATAGAAAGGACGTTATCTACGTATGCCGACATTTACTTTGTAATGGACCAGCAATTGGATAGCATTACTCTCAAAAAAGCTCCGTGCTTTTTACAAGGGAGTAGTCTGCCCATTCCCATTACAAAGGAGCGTAACGCATCTGTAGTATGATGTTTACGGAGCTTCCTAAGGGAAGCTCCTTTTATTTTTGTCTTTTTATCATGTCTTCATACTACAAGACATCCAAATAGCTGTATTACGTTCCTTTACCACTACTATAAGAGGTGAAGGAAAATGCAGAAAGTACAACTTTCTTGGAGTTTATATGAAAATGAGCAAAACACAATCGAAAAGTATTGTAAAAATTGCAGACGTACTACCCTATTTACCGATACAAATATTCGCAGGCATAACGCTAATGGAAAAAATATATATCGCTTTGCTATTTATAAATGTCCGAGAGATCATACGTGGAATCAAAAACTACGTATTTACAAAGCATTTACTGATCATGTAGAAACAATCGATATGACGCAGGAAGACCAAACAGAAACAAGTACTACTATTTCCATTACACAGCATAAAGAAAGTGGCATAGCCGAAATCACGGTTGTATTAGACATCGTTTTCGGTTCCCACCGAATGGATAAAGCATTATCCACATATATCTCTGATTGGAGCCGTACACGCATTGTGGATAAAATTAAAAATGGGGATATTCAATTGAACGGACGACAAATGAAACCAAATACAATACTTTCTGAAGGCGATTCTATTTCAATTTGTTTATAAGGGGGAGTTTCATGCTAAATGTGAGAAAAGGTACGATGAATTTATTAGACGAATTAGATGCAATGTATACAGAATGTAAAAAAGCACTCTTACAAAAGAAAATTTATCAATGGGATGATTCATATCCGACTCGAGAACATATTTCCTATCACTTAGAACAAGGTGAACTCTATTGCCTATTTGAGCATGATTCGCTTGTTGGTGCTGTTGTATTGAACGAATGGCAATCTCCCGAATACGCGCTTATTGATTGGTCAGAAACAGATGGATGTTTTCTTATCGTCCACTCTTTCGTCATCCATCCTTTCGCCCAAGGAAAAGGATATAGCAAAGTACTTTTATCCTTTTGGGAAAATGAAGCAAAACGAAAAGACTATACGGGCATACGATTAGATGCTTTCACTGGCAATCCCGTTTCATTGCATTTGTATGAAAAGAATCATTATATTTGTCGAGGTGCTGTTTATTTTTCAAGTAAACAGCCTCCTCACAATTGGTATAACTGCTATGAAAAAATCCTCTTACAATTGTAAGAGGATTTTTTTATTTCTTCACTTTTCGTAATACAAAATGTGCGCAACCGAAGTTACAGTACTCGTATAAATACTCCGTTAACGTACTAATTTTCGTATCATATGTCGCACGTTGGTTACTATCATCAAAGAATCCTCGCAATCTAAGTTGCTCATATCCCCAGTCCCCAACGATGTAATCATATTTATTTAAAATTTCTGCATAGCGCTCTTTAAATGCTTCTTCACTAAAACCGTCACGAAAGTTTTTAATTACTTCGTACTGAACATTATTAATGCTCACCGTAGCATGAATCTCTTGCTTTTGCTCCATCATTAACTTCCTCTCTAAGCATTCTTCTTTTTATCGTATCACAAAGCATAACAACCAACAATTTCAAATACAAAAAATTGCAAATTAGTACATGCTATGGAGAAGGAGGTGATACATCGTGAAAAAACAAATTTTACTTTCCCTTCTCACTCTTTCCTTATTTGCAGGCTGCCAATCAGCGAACAAAGCTGAAATGGAACGTGAAGAAGGAAGCCGTGTTCTTGTTTCCAATAAAAACGACATGTATCATACGGAAAATACAAATACAAGACTCACAAGAGTCGGTTATTCTTCTAAACAAAAGCATGAAGTATCTAACAAACAAGTAGGGGCCATTAATCGCGAGAAGGTCGCTGAAATGATTACAAGCATGACAGTCAAACTTCCTGACGTTACAAACGCTGCTACACTCGTTACTGATGATGAAGTGTTCGTTGTATACCGTGCAAACACAACGGATCCAAAACTCGTAGCGGATCAAGTATATAGAGCTGCTTTGTCCATCGTTCCTCGCTATTATAAAGCATATGTATCAACAGACCAAAAGTTGATTTCTCAAATTCAAGGGCTTCAATCTGGCGCATTAAATGATACAGAATATACACAAAGCCTCGATATGTTAAAACGAGAAATGAGTAAAAATCCTCATTTGAACAATACGGGAGATCAGACTTTGAATGATATGATTAAAAAGTAAAACAGGTGGAGAAAATCTCCACCTGTTTTACTTTTTATTTTTTATTACGATCCGCATAAACCTCCATCGCATCACACATAAACTGCGCTAATCCCTCACCAAACTTATCAATATTTTTCGTAAAACGCTCATCAGCGACGTACATTTGACCGAGTCCTTTAAAAGCATCTAACGAATATTCACCGAAGTTTTGCAAGTAATCGTACCATACTTTAATAGCTGCCTGCGCCTCTTTAGAATCTGGTGCATCGTGTCTAAGCGTTGCTAAATTTCTATAAATAGCATTAAACTCCTCTTGGTTCTCTTTTGACATACCTTTTGCATATTCGTTCGCTTTATCTACAGCTGCGTCTCCCCATTTTTCACGTGCTTCTTCTTCATATGGGTTATGGCTGAAATCGAATCCTTCAAATTTCTCTTTATTCGTCATTTCAATCTCTCCTTTTGTATGCTGAATTGTTTTATCAATCGTCGCAATCACCTTATCTAATCTGGCACGCTTTTCAAGAAGCATCTTCTTATGAAGCTGTAGTGCCTCTTCGCGATCAAATGATGGACTCATGATAATCTCTTTAATTTTCTTCAAAGGGAAGCCAAGCTCTTTAAAAAACAAAATTTGCTGCAATGTCTCTAAATTTTCATTGGAATACAGACGATATCCAGACTCTGTCGTCTCGTCTGGGGTTAACAACCCAATTTCATCGTAATGATGCAGTGTGCGCACACTAATTCCAACTAAATCAGCTACTTCTTTTACTCTCATTGTCATTTGTATCTCCCCCTTAGTACATACGATAAAGTATGACGCAACGTTAGAGTCAATAAGTAAATTCATTTTCTTTCTAAAAGTTTCATCTCTCCCCTATTTCATGCATAATAGATATGTACATATATTAGAAAGCGGTGAAAGTATGGTTTCAAATACTGTAATTGCCAGCATCATTTTTCAACTCATTGTCTCGATTCTGGTCCCAATTATCGTACTCGTTTATTTCCGTAAAAAATATAATATGAATTGGAAAGTGGTCGGCGTTGGTGTTCTTATCTTTATCGGATTCACCCAAATTCTTGAAACACCATTCCACCTATTTATGCGCGGTAATCCAACAATCGCTCCATTTTTAGAAAATCCGTTTGTCTTCGCAATTTATGGCGGATTGACTGCTGGTATTTTTGAAGAATTAGGACGCTTCGTTGCCTTCTTCTTCTTACTAAAAAAATATCTAGAATATAAAGATGGCTTCGCTTATGGAATTGGTCACGGCGGAATTGAATCTATTTTAATTGGCGGTTTTTCTGCATTACAAGCATTAATCTTTGCTAATTCTATTAACGATGGTAGCTTCGCTCGACTGATTGAACAAAAACCCGAACTTAGCATTTTACAGGACATGTTAATTCAGCAACCTGCCTACTTATACTTCCTTGGTAGCTTAGAAAGAATTATGGCACTCGTGCTTCAAATCGCCTTTACAATGCTTGTTTTATACGCAGTCAAACAGAAGAAATATATCTTCCTAGTATACGCTATACTATTCCACGCATTTGTAGACTTTTTCGCGGCACTTTACCAAACAAAAACAATCAATATCTTTGTTGCCGAAGGAATTACCCTTCTCTTCACAATTGGGGCTGTCGTTCTTATTCGCAAGATGAAAGCGAAATTAATGAGTGTGCCGGAGTAAAAAATAACCCACCGATTGGTGGGTTATTTTTTATGGATTGTCGCAATGGTGATAGCTTTTTCCTTCTTGCAGCTCCCTCTTTGTTTCTGCATCTATAACGATGTACTTATGGAACTCTTCTACTTCATTTTGAGTAAAAGAAGCGAAAAAATAAACTTGGCGATCATGGTGAACAAAAAAATCTTGAAGCACCACTCTACTTCGACAACCGACAGCTGTTTTTTGCAGGAAAGAAAATTCCTCATCAGCCACTTCTTTAAATGAAATTTTTTTACGAACACTATATGCTGCATTTTTGTACTCTTTATAGATTTTCTTATCTAACTGTTTATAAAAAACATCCTCACTCACAAATGACTTATTTTGATTGCTTGGATAATTTAGTTTTCGGTTGGATTCTGCATATGTTGTGGACAATTGCGCAAGAAAACAAATAATGAATACGATACATATCATTTTTTTCATCATTGCACCTCAAATGTTCATTATCCACATTACTTTTCCACATATTTAAATCAATATGCTGTTTCCAATAAAAAGGAATTATTTCTACATTTGTCGAAGTATATAGCGTCAACTTGAAAGATGGGGATGAATTATGAAGAAAATTATTGTAATACGACATTGTTCAGCAATTGGGCAAAAACGTGATGATGAATTAACGACCGATGGAAAAGACCAAGCAAACACCCTTGCTACATTCCTCTTAGAAAATCATCTACAAATCGATCATATTATTTCAAGCCCATTTGTCCGAGCTATCGATTCCATTCGGCCCTATGCGCTCCAAGCTAACTTATCTATCCAAGAAGATGAACGATTAACTGAACGCATATTGAGCAACATTCCAATGGATGATTGGATGCAAAAACTAGAATCTACTTTTACAAATATAGATATTGCCTTTTCAGGCGGAGAGTCAACAAAACAAGCAACAGACCGGGCCCTATCGCTTATTCAAGACGTTTTACAATTAAACCATACGACAACACTACTTGTTACACATGGCAATTTACTTACACTCATTTTAAAGCATTTTGATCATACGATTGGCTTTAATGAATGGAGAACTTTAACGAATCCTGATATTTACGAAATTACAATCGACGAACAATGTATCATAAAACGCTTATGGGAAGCATCGTCCAAGTAATATCCCTTTCCAAAACATTCAGTTGACGCCACGAGAAGAGACTGTTCTAACAATAGAAAGGGGTATCATTTCATATGTACGAAGACGTACTTGCTTTACTACATAAAACAAATGTTTCTTATGAAAAATTCGAACACGAACCAGTACTCGATTATGAGACCGATCGGATCGTACGTGAGAGACTTGGCTTACAAGGCACTCCAAGTAAAAGCTTATTTTTAAAATCAAAGTCTGGAGATTATTACGTATTTTTTACGTTAGAGGGCACAAGGCTCAACCGGGGCGAGATGAAAGAACTATCAGGAGAACGCTTATCTCTCTGTTCTCCTGATGAACTGCGAGACAAAACTGGTTGTACGCCGGGATGTGTGGCTCCTTTCGGATATTCACACGATGTAACAATTATTGTGGATAACGCTATTTATACGTACGATAAAATTTTAATTACACCTGGTGTTCCTGAATTTACAATTGAATTATCCACAGAAGAATTAAAAAAGATTTTATTAACATGTCCAAATACCGTTTTAGAGTACAAACAAAAAGAGAGCTAATCATTAGCTCTCTTTTTTTCATTATTTAGCTTCTGCTGTTTTTTCTTTTGCAGAACGTACTTGCTCGTCCGCATGGTAAGAAGAACGCACAAGTGGGCCAGCTTCACAGTGGCTAAATCCTTTGCTAAGTGCAATTTCTTTAAGCTCTGCAAATTCTGCTGGTGGGTAATATTTAAGAACTGGTAAATGCTTCTTAGATGGTTGTAGGTATTGCCCAAGAGTTAAAATATCCACATTGTTTGCACGTAAGTCATCCATTGCTTCAATTAAATCTTCTCTCGTTTCACCTAAGCCCACCATAATGCTCGATTTAGTTGGAATATCAGGCTGCATTTCTTTCGCTCGACGTAAAAACTCTAATGAACGTTCATATTTTGCTCTAGCGCGAACTCGGTCAGATAATCGACGTACTGTTTCAATGTTATGGTTTAAAATATCTGGTTTTGCATCCATTAACATTTTTAAGTTTTCTTCTACTCCACCCATATCAGATGGTAATACTTCGATAGACGTGAATGGGTTTTTACGACGTACTGCGCGTACTGTTTCAGCAAAAACAGCTGCTCCCCCGTCCTTTAAATCATCACGTGCAACCGCTGTTATAACAACGTGCTTTAAGCCCATTTGTACTACTGAATCTGCTACGCGTTCTGGTTCTTGTAAATCAAGCTCAGTTGGTAAGCCTGTTTTAACCGCACAAAAACGACAAGCACGTGTACAAACCGCACCTAAAATCATAAATGTTGCTGTTTTTCTTACAGCCCAGCATTCATGAATATTCGGACATTTTGCCTCTTCACAAACGGTATGAAGATTCTTAGAACGCATCATTTTCTTTAAGCCTGTATAGTTTTCATTCGTGTTTAACTTAATTTTCAACCATTCGGGCTTGCGCTTATATTCTGTTTGTTTTGTCATGGTTATCAACTCCGCACAATATGAAATAGTTTACCGTGTTCGCTTCTTTCAATGTAACATATCTATTCTAACGTATGAAAGCGATTTGCTCAAATGAAGATTCTAAGATTTTTTCCAATCGTTCCCTATAATGAAATACTCCGTATATCCCACACTAAAAAGAGTGATGTTGTGAAAGGAGTCTATTTCATGCTTCGAAAAATTTCTCTTTTGCTTTCTATTTGTTTTCTTCTCCACCAAAACATCGCTTACGGTGAAGATAATCAGCAAAGCATATACGAAAAGCGCATGGCACTATATAAAGAAACCGAGCAGTCTTCAGGCATTCCATGGTATTACTTAGCTGCAATGGATCAATATGAAAGAAATATACGGAGCGTAAGAAAAGATATTCCGAAAAAACCAGATGCCATCATTTCCCTTTATTTCAAACCAGAAATATGGGCTGGACCTATTAATAGTAACGATACTCTCCCCCATACAATTTCTCTATTTGGCGGAATAGGTTTAGATGGTGACAAAGATGGATTTGCAAATGCAAATAGCGACCGTGATCTTCTGCATACCGCAGCGACTATTTTAAGGAAACAAGGAACGTCAGAAGACCGTATTAAAATTATGCTCTGGGAATATTATAGGCGTGCAAAAACAGTTGATTTAATTAGCGAATATGCCCAAATTTATAAACATTATGGACGTATTAATTTAGAAGGAAATGCTTTTCCTCTTCCGATCCGTAGTGACCATAGCTACCGTAGTACTTTCGGCGCTGGAAGAAGTTTTGGGGGTAGAAGGATTCATGAAGGAACAGATATTTTCGCCGGATATGGCGTGCCAGTAAGATCGACTTGCTATGGCATTATTGAAACGAAAGGTTGGAACCGCCTTGGTGGATGGCGCATTGGTATTCGCGACCTTCATAACAATTACCATTATTACGCTCATTTAGGCGGGTTCTCAAAAGAAATACAGCTTGGACAAATTGTTGAGCCAGGGAAAGTAATCGGATTTGTTGGTAGCACTGGTTATGGACCTCCTGGTACAGCCGGAAAATTTCCGCCCCACTTACATTTTGGCATGTATAAAGACAATGGCTATACAGAATGGGCCTTCGATCCATACATGCATTTAAGCCTTTGGGAACGCAAAGAACGAGCAAATACAAAACGATAACCGTAGCTGCATTGCTACGGTTATTTTTTATCCATTAAAAGCCTGGCTGAGCCGGGTTTCACTTTATTTACAACTAACTATCTGTTTTCTTTTTATCAGGTACAGCAACACTTCCACTTCCATAATACGTAGGCACTTCCCCTTGAACGATACGCGTCGCAATCGGAACATTTTGTTTCACCGTTATCTCTTTCGTATGAAATGGAATAATTACTTGCAATGTTACTTCCATTTCCATAACAATTTGAATTGCTGTAGTATTAATCCCATGCGGCTCAATTTTTTGTTTAATATTTGTATTCACATGCCCAATTGGCGTGAAATGAATCGGAATATCCGGTCCTATATTACCAAGAAGTGCATTATCAGTTACACGCCCAAAAGGAACTGCCATAGTCGCCCCGTTTTTTTCAGAAATACCTAGCTCCTTCAACTTCCCTTGTTCTACTTGCTGCAAATATTTTTCTATGTACGTGGTCGTTGACGTTACGATTTCATTTACTTGCTTTGTATTTAAATTAATTGTAGATACTTTTCCGTTTTTATCATTCTGTACTTTCATTAATGAATCTACATCGAATCCTTCATTAATTCGATCCTTTACTGCCTTCGTCATAATTGCCGTCGCCATTTTATGCGTCTCTACTTCCCCATATTTAATTAAGGTCGGCTGAATATTATTATTCACAATCCACAACCCTTGCGTAAGTAATATAATAAAAAGAATAAACGACATAAGCAGTATATACCGAAAGGCAATAGGTCCCCTTCGAAACCGCGAGTTTTTCGAGCGAAATATACTCATAAAAAAACCTCCTTCTTATATCATTTCTATGCAAGAAGGAGGGACGATATATGCTTATCTCATTTTTAATAATGCTTCTTTTCCAATCGTTCCTGCTGGAATGCCTAATGCTTCAGCTCCAGTCGTTACCGATTCTAGCGGCGCTTCAAGAAGTTGTTCAATCGTTCTTACACCAACCGCACGGCCAGCAATAATTCCTCGATCACCTAACTTCTCATTTAAAAGACCTACATCTAATGCACCACACATAATATATCCTTTATCGCTCATTACAGCTAGCAAATTTGTCTTTGGAAGTTTCACGCTAACCGCAATAAACGTATAATTATCAATTATAATTGGCTCCACATTAACCATAGTTCACACTCCTCTCTTTCTTATCTGTATGACAAGAGAAAAATGAGTGTTACAAGTTAACTAGCCTATAGTTTAACGGAAGATGTATAAGTTATTAACATATCTGTTAACACATCTCTAAGTAGTTCTGGCATATAATATTGTTTGTCAGAAAGTGTGGATAGCTCTGGGTATAAGTAGCCAAATGTAAACATATCAATTGTTCCTACTGTATATATACGATCTAATTCCAGCGATTCCCCGTTAATTAATACATCTTCGAGTAAAATTTTATTCCCAGGAATCGTATCTGGAATTACTTCTACACCCGCGTAAATCATTTTCCCCATCACTTTCCCACGAAATCCGAATCCTTTCACCTCAAGATTCTCCATATTCGGCTTACGTGCTTTCAAAATAACTTCTCTTAATATCTTTCCTGGAACTTTCAAAGCACACGGATTAATTGGATGTGGACAAATTCTGTGAATATCTCCGCGCGTTACGACACCCTCTTCTAACCCTTCAAGAAGTACACCAGCATTCACCATGCCAATTTCTGCAACGCACCATGTTTTCAGCGCACTTGCTAACATATGAGAAAACGGCGTCTCATGAAACCAATCAACCTGTAATGACTCTTTTAAATGAACGACAGGCTCTGCCATTATATGCTTACTTTCTTCCTGCAGTATTTCAATTGTGGATAACGGCTCGCTATAAGCACCTAACCGTTCCGTCTTAATCGCTCTACCGTCCTTTTTCAACAGCTTCTTCGTCTCTTTATCCACAGTAAGCTGCACGTGCCCAACGTAACGTCCCCACTTTTCACAGCAACAAAGTAAAGTATTATTCATTAGAACACCACGCTCAAATAAATGATGCGTATGTGCCCCTAAAATAACATCTATATCATAATGCTCTGCCATATACTCATCCATACTTTTTCCAAGGTGAGAAAGGACAACTGTTATATGAGCCTCATCTCTCACTTCTTCTAAAATAGACTCTAAATGGATAAGCGGATCTTCAATATGCCAATCGAGCATTTGATAAAACTCTGGATACGCAACAGTTAACCCGATAAAAGCAATCGTAATCCCATCTGTCGTTGTATGTAATTTATAAGGCTTTGCCCATGATGGACGTACACCTTCTTTTTCAAATAAATTTGCAACAAGTACTTCAAATCCAGCATCATCATAGAGCCGATTTAAATGCTCTTTCGCTAACGTAATTCCTTCATTATTTCCGATCGTTACATAATCATATAACGCCTCATTTAAAAGCTTCGTATTCCCAAGCCCATTTGTCGCTTCCGAAATACTATGAAAACGATCCACATGATCGCCGATATCAATCGTCAAAACAGTCTCTCCCGCTTCCTGTCTTCGCTTTTTCTCCCCTAGAACAAACCGAGAAATTTGCGGCCAATTTTCAAAATGACTATGTATATCGTTTGTATGATAAAGGTGGATGATTGTTTCTTTATTTGTATTCAGAGAAAAAACCTCCTCTCAGTTCCTTACTGCCATTTACGCTATGCGCACACAATAATTCTGTAAATACTTTTCGTCTTTTCTTGCTATTTTACATTGTACTCGCATTGTGAGAAAAAGCAAAAGATTGTCCTTTTTATATGAGAAACTTTTGCTAATGCAGGAAAGAATTCCAGATAGTGGAGGGAGGGGTGGATTTGTCAAAAAGTTTAATAGAGAATTCAGTGGGTGGTTGTTCAAGTGGATTTGTCAGTATCTTTGTCTTAAAGCTAGTCGTTCTCTGTTCTTATAAAATGTTTGGGGTATGTGAGGATTTTCTTTTGTCTTATCTTGTCGACAAATCGATATTCCTTGTCGAAACGTTGATATATTCCCGTTTATGATCGATATATTTGAAAAATCGTTGATATATTTAGCTGAACACCCACCCGGGTATCCTCTCCCGAGCCGAGCCAAGCCAAATCCGCAAAACAAAAAAGCGCCCTGCACAGCAGGACGCTTTCTTCATACATATATTATCCAGTTCCAGCGGCTAGAATAAGCCGCTGCCACTTTTAAATATTGTCCAGCTTCGCCTCCTAGACCTTCATGTCTAAGAACCTTCCGCACGAGAAGATAAAAAGCATCTTCTGTGCGAAAGAACCTTAGCCAACGGGTCTGAACAATCGGCTCCGCATTTCTATTTAACCAATAGAACCTTCCATCTCAAACTTGATTAGGCGGTTCATTTCAACTGCGTATTCCATTGGAAGTTCGCGAGTGAATGGCTCGATGAAGCCCATTACGATCATTTCTGTGGCTTCTTGCTCAGAAATACCGCGGCTCATTAGGTAGAATAATTGTTCTTCTGATACTTTCGATACTTTCGCTTCGTGCTCAAGTGAAACGTAATCGTTTTTGATTTCGTTGTAAGGAATTGTATCAGATGTAGATTGGTTATCCATGATTAACGTGTCACACTCGATGTTAGAGCGAGAGTTTTTCGCTTTTGGTCCGAAGTGTACGATACCACGGTAAGTTACTTTACCACCATGCTTCGCAATCGATTTAGAAACGATTGTTGAAGACGTGTTTGGTGCTAAGTGAATCATTTTCGCACCAGCATCTTGGTGTTGGCCTTTACCAGCAATCGCGATAGATAATGTTAAACCACGAGCGCCTTCGCCTTTTAAGATAACTGCTGGGTATTTCATCGTTAATTTAGATCCGATGTTACCGTCAATCCATTCCATCGTTGCGTTTTCTTCACAAACCGCACGTTTTGTAACTAGGTTGTATACGTTGTTCGCCCAGTTTTGGATTGTTGTATAACGGCAATATGCATCTTTCTTAATGATGATTTCTACTACCGCACTGTGAAGTGAGTTAGTCGTGTAAACAGGTGCTGTACAACCTTCTACGTAGTGTACGTGTGCGCCTTCGTCTACGATGATAAGCGTACGCTCGAATTGTCCCATATTTTCAGAGTTAATACGGAAATACGCTTGAAGTGGTGTATCAACTTTAACACCTTTTGGAACGTAGATGAATGATCCACCAGACCAAACTGCAGAGTTTAATGCAGAGAATTTGTTGTCTGTTGGTGGGATTACTTTTCCGAAATGCTCACGGAAAATATCTTCGTTCTCTTTTAATGCGCTATCTGTATCTTTGAAGACGATTCCTAGAGCTTCTAGGTCTTCTTTCATGTTGTGGTATACAACTTCAGATTCGTACTGTGCAGATACACCAGCTAAATATTTTTGCTCAGCTTCTGGAATACCTAATTTATCAAATGTTGCTTTAATTTCATCAGGTACTTCATCCCAAGACTTCTCAGATTTCTCAGATGGTTTTACGTAGTACGTAATTTCATCGAAATCTAAGTCGTTTAAGTCGCCGCCCCATTGTGGCATTAGCATTTCGTAGAACTTATCCAGTGATTTTAAACGGAAGTCTAACATCCACTGTGGTTCTTCTTTCATACGTGAAATTTCTTCAACGATCTCTTTTGTTAAACCGCGTCCAGCACGGAAAATCGAAACGTCTTTGTCTTTGAAACCATATTTATAATCGCCGATATCTGGCAGTTGCTTCGCCATGTTGGTGTGTCCCTCCTTAGATAACCTCGTTTTTAGGAACCTTTAACATTACTTATCTTCGTTTAAGCCCTTTTCTAACGCTTTCCACGCTAATGTTGCACATTTAATACGTGCAGGGAACTTGCATACGCCTTGTAATGCTTCAATATCTCCTAAATCGATGCTGTCATCGTACTCTTTTCCTAGCATCATGTCAGAGAAAATTTTCGAAAGCTGAAGTGCTTCTTCAATTTTCTTACCTTTTACTGCTTGTGTCATCATTGAAGCTGAAGACATTGAGATTGAACATCCTTCACCTTCAAACTTCGCCTCTTGCACAATACCTTCTTCTACTTTCATCGTAAGTTGAATACGATCGCCGCAAGTTGGATTGTTCAAGTTAACGGTAACACTATCTTCTAACACGCCATGGTTACGAGGATTTTTGTAATGATCCATAATAACTTGACGATATAACGTATCTAAATTATTAAATGACATTTGTGAAATACTCCTTTGTCTTGATTAGCGATTCAACAAATGTATCAATTTCTTCTTTTGTATTATATAAATAGAAGCTCGCACGTGCTGTTGAAGAAGCTTTTAGCCACTTCATAAGCGGTTGTGCACAGTGATGTCCTGCGCGAACTGCAATGCCTTCTACATCTAATACAGTCGCTACATCGTGAGGATGTACGTCTTCAATATTAAATGTAACAAGACCAGCGCGATGCTTTGGACCATAAATTGTAACGCCATCTACTTCTGATAGTCTTTCTAAAGCGTATCGCGCTAATTCATGCTCATGCTTTTCAATATTATCAAGACCGATTTCTTCTAGGAAATCAATTGCCGCACCAAGTCCGATTGCATTACCGATAATCGGTGTACCTGCTTCAAACTTCCACGGAAGCTCTTTCCACGTAGATTCTTGTAAATCTACGAAATCAATCATTTCACCGCCAAATTCAATTGGCTCCATATTGTTCAGCAATTCTTTTTTACCATATAATACGCCGATACCTGTAGGTCCGCACATCTTATGAGCAGATAATGCGTAGAAATCACAGTTTAAATCTTGTACATCCACTTTCATGTGAGGTGTACTTTGTGCACCATCAACGACCATAATTGCGCCATTTTCGTGTGCGATTGCTCCGATTTCTTTTACAGGGTTAATCGTTCCAAGTACGTTTGATACTTGCATAATAGAAACGATTTTTGTATTCGGTGTAACTGTTTGACGAACATCTTCTAAAGAAATTGTACCGTCTGGTTGAAGCGGAAGATATTTTAAAGTTGCACCAGTTTTCTTCGCAACTTGTTGCCACGGAATGATATTACTATGGTGCTCCATGTAAGAAATAACGATTTCATCGCCCTCTTTTACATTTTCAAGACCATAGCTAGCTGCTACTGTATTTAATGCAGTTGTCGTTCCGCGTGTGAAAATAATCTCTTCCATTGATTTCGCGTTAATAAACTTGCGAACTTTCTCACGTGCACCTTCATACGCGTCGGTAGCTTTCGTACCGAGCGTATGAACACCGCGATGCACGTTAGAATTATATTCTTTATAGTAACGTTCTAACGTTTCAATGACTTGAATTGGTTTTTGAGAAGTTGCTGCACTATCGAAATAAACAAGTTGTTTGCCGTTCACTTTTTGATCAAGAATTGGAAACTGTTTGCGTATTTCATGAATATTCATTAGCGAACTTTCCTTTCAATTACCTCAACAAGCTGTGCCTTTACTCCTTCAATTGGAAGCTCATTAACTACAGGTGCTAAGAATCCATGGATGACTAAACGTTCTGCTTCGCGTTTTGGAATACCACGACTCATCAAGTAGTATAGTTGGACTGGATCTACGCGACCTACTGAAGCTGCGTGACCTGCCATTACATCATCTTCGTCGATTAAAAGAATTGGGTTTGCATCACCGCGTGCTTTTTCATCTAACATAAGAACGCGAGAAGATTGTTGTGCATTTGATTTAGATGCACCGTGTTCAATCTTACCAATTCCGTTAAAGATAGATGTTGCACTATCTTTTTGTACACCGTGTTTTAAAATCCAACCTTCAGAGTGTTTACCGAAGTGAACAACTTTAGTTGTAAAGTTTTGTGTTTGGTTACCACGGCCAATTGTTACTGTTTTCGTATCAGCATATGAACCGTCGCCCATTAAGTTCGTAACATTCTCTGAAATTGTGTTTCCGTCATTCATAAGGCCTAGAGCCCAATCAATACGGCCGTCGCGTCCTACAACGCCGCGGCGGTTAACGTAAGTTGTTACGTCTTTTGCTAATAGATCAACCGCACCGAATTTCACTTGTGCGCCTTGTTCCACGATTACTTCTGCTACGATATTTGCAATACCTTTAGCATTTTCATTTGCAACGTAGTTTTCTACATAAGTTGCAGTACTGTTCGCATCAGCTACGAATAATACGTGGTTATATACGTTAGCTTCTTCGCCGTCTACTAAGAATACAGCTTGAAGTGGAGTTTCAAGAACAACGTTTTTCGGAACATATACGAATGCACCGCCGTTGATTAATGCAGCATGAAGTGCAGTTAGACGATGCTCGTCTACTTTCACGCCGTCTTTCATTAAGTACTTTTGTACTAGTTCAGCGTGCTCAGTTGCTGCTGTTACGATGTCTGTAAAAATAACACCTTTTTCTTTTGCTTCGTCTGCTAAAGAAACGAATGCAGTTGTACCAGTACGTTGCACTAATACGCTGTTATTTTCATCGATTAAGTTTTTCACTGCTTCTGGAAGTTCAGTTAAAGAACTTACAGGCTCTTGCTTAGCAGCGTCGCCTTTTCCGATAAAGTCCCATTTGTCAATTTTCGTTTTATCAGGCGTTGGCATTGGAAGTTCAGTTGCTTGTGCAAGAGCTTGTAAGCGGAACTCAGTCAACCAAGCTGCTTCGTTTACTTCGCTTGCGCGTTGACGGATTGTTTCTTGATCGAAAGGTAATGTACCGATTGTCATGTTTATGCTCCTCTCTTACGCTTCTTGCTCTGTTGTTTCGTCTTCAATACCTAATTCTTTTTTAATCCAGTCGTAACCTTCAGCTTCTAGACGTTGTGCAAGCTCAGGGCCACCAGATTTAACGATACGACCGTTCATCATAACGTGAACGAAGTCTGGAGTGATGTAGTTTAATAAACGTTGGTAATGCGTAATCATTAGGCAACCGAACTCTTCGCCGCGCATTTCGTTAATACCTTTAGATACAACTTTTAATGCATCGATATCAAGACCTGAGTCAATTTCATCTAAGATTGCGATTTTTGGCTCAATCATCATTAATTGAAGAATTTCGTTACGTTTTTTCTCTCCACCAGAGAAACCTTCGTTTAAGTAACGTTGTGCCATTTCTGGATCCATTTCTAGGAATTCCATGTTTTTATCTAATGTACGGATAAATTTCATAAGAGAAATTTCATCGCCTTCTTCACGACGTGCATTAATTGCAGAACGTAAGAAGTCAGCGTTTGTTACTCCGCTAATTTCACTTGGATATTGCATTGCTAGGAATAGACCCGCTTGTGCGCGCTCGTCTACTTCCATTTCTAATACATCTTCACCGTCGATGATGATGCTACCTTCTGTTACTTCATACTTTGGGTGACCCATAATTGCAGAAGATAAAGTTGATTTACCTGTTCCGTTAGGTCCCATAATTGCGTGGATTTCTCCACCTTTTACTTCAAGGTTTACACCCTTTAAAATTTCTTTGCCATCAATTGATACGTGTAAGTCTTTAACCGTTAATGTAGAACCAGCCATCTCAATACCTCCATTAATCCTATATATACATTTTAAAAATTCCTAAAACGTTCATATTCTCATTTTATTCTCATTCTAATTTTATATCAAATAAAATGATATCGCAAACGACGAAAAAAAGTAACCGTTTTTTCACAAATGTATATAAGTATTTCCTTCACATCTTTCTATGATACACCTTTCTTCTTATTTATATAAAGAAAAAAGGACTGGTAATTTTCCAGCCCTTTCCTTATATTTATTCACTTACCGGAAGTACAGCACCTTTATATTCTTTATTAATAAAATCTTGAATTTCTTTTGAATGTAGCACTTCTACTAGCTCTTTAATTTCTTTTTTCTTCTCATCACCTTTACGAACTGCAATGATGTTTGCATACGGAGAGTCTGATCCTTCAATCGCAATTGCATCCTTTGTTGGATTTAATTTTGCATCAATTGCATAGTTTGAATTAATAAATAAAGCATCTCCCTCATTATTTTCATACAATTTCGGTGAAAGTCCAGGTTCAACATCTGTTTTAAATTTTAAGTTTTTCGGGTTTTCTACAACATCTTTTACTGTTGCTTTAACAACATCTACTCCGTCTTTTAATTTAATAACGCCGCCTTTTTGTAACAGCGCTAGCATGCGGCCACGCTCCGCTACGTTATTACTCATAATCACTGTCCCGCCATCTGGTAAGTCTTTTAAGCTTTTATATTTCTTAGAATAAATACCCATTGGCTCTAAATGGATTTTTCCTGCGTTTACAATTTTATATCCCTTTTCTTGAATTTCTTTATCTAAGTAAGGAATATGCTGGAAGTAGTTCGCATCAATTTCTTTATCCGCTAACGCTTTATTTGGCAGTACATAATCCTGGAACTTTTTAATCTCTAACTTAATGCCTTTTTTCTCTAATATCGGCTGTGCCTTTTCTAAAATAACAGCGTGTGGCACGTTAGAAGCTCCCACAACAAGCTTATTCTCCTCTTTGCTCCCGCAAGCAGCTAATGTAAATACAGACAACGCTGTAACAACTGACAGTAGAACCTTTTTCATATGATTTCCCCTTCTCCCCAATGGTTATGTAGTTATAAAAAGAGCCGGCATACACCAGCCCTTTTCAGCAATTATTCTTTTACAGGAACAACTGCCCCTTTATATTCTTTATTAATGAAGTCTTCAATTTCTTTAGAATGCAATACTTCTACAAGAGCTTTAATCTCTTTCTTATCTTTATCGCCTTTACGAACAGCTACTATGTTTGCGTATGGTGAATCATTTCCTTCAATTGCAATTGCATCTTTTTCCGGATTTAACTTTGCATCAATTGCATAGTTAGAGTTAATTAAAACAGCGTCGCCTTCTTTATTGTTATACACTTGTGGCAATAAACCAGGCTCGATATCCGTTTTGAATTTTAGATTTTTCGGATTATCTGCAATATCTTTTGTAGTTGCTTTAACTGGATCTATTCCGTCTTTAATTTTTAAAATACCTTCTTTTTGTAAAATTGCTAAACCACGTCCGTGGTCAGCAACTGAATTACTCATAATAATTGTCGCACCATCTGGAAGCTCTTTTAAACTCTTATACTTTTGAGAGTACACACCAATTGGTTCTAAATGAATCTTTCCTGCTACTTCAAAGTCATACTTTTTATCTTTAATTTCTTTTTCTAAATACGGAATATGCTGGAAGTAGTTTGCATCTAATTCCTTATCCGCTAACGATTTATTTGGTAATACGTAGTCTTGGAATTTTTTAATTTCTAATTCAATTCCTTTTTTCTCAAGTAACGGTTTTGCCTTTTCTAAAATAACAGCGTGCGGTACGTTAGAAGCACCAACAACAAGTTTCTTTTCATCTTTATCTTTCCCGCCACAAGCAGCTAATCCAAAAATTGAAGTTGAAATAAGTGCCGTAAGTAATAATTTTTTCATTTGAAACATCCTCCCGTTTTTCATTATCGTTTATCTATTCGAGTCGTTAAACTATCACCAATCCACTGAATGAAAAATACAACTAGTAATACACAAATTGTCGCAACGATTGTTACATCGTTATTCCCTCTTTGGAATCCTTCTAAGTAAGCAAGTGTTCCAAGGCCACCAGCACCAACAACTCCTGCCATTGCTGTATAGCCTACTAAAGCAATTGTCGTAACCGTAATACCAGATACTAATGCTGGTAACGATTCTGGAATTAACACTTTCAAAATAATTGTGCTTGTTTTTGCTCCCATTGCTTTTGAAGCTTCAATTACACCTTTATCAATTTCGCGAAGTGCGATTTCAACCATTCTCGCGTAGAATGGTGCCGCTCCAATAATTAAAGCCGGCAAAGCTGCACTTGCTCCAAGAATTGTTCCAAGAAGAATCTTTGTGAATGGGATTAATAAAATAATTAAAATGATGAATGGTATAGAACGGAATATATTTACGAATGCTCCAATCACCGTATTAATTGATTTGTTTTCCCGTAAATTATCTTTTGCTGTCATGAAGAGTAACAATCCTAAAATGAGTCCTAAAACAAATGTCGCAAGAGCTGCGATTGCCGTCATATATAACGTTTCACCAGTTGCTTCTAACATTTGATTCCAATCAACATTTGTGAGTAACTTATCCATGTGCAATCACCTCCAGCTCTACTTGATCTTGATGAATTCCTTCTATTGCTTGCAGGATCGCTGTTTCCTCACCATTTAAATGAACAACTAAACTACCGTAAGAACCGTTATTCGTTTGTGCGATATTTCCTTGCAAAATGCTAACTTCTATGTCACTGCGTTGCATCAATCGTTGAAGCACTGGTCTTTCTACAGCCTCACCGATAAACTGCAAACGAATTACTTTTCCATCTGGATATTTTTCAATTAAACTTTCAATCGTTTCATTTGTATCTTCAGAATCCGTTAACTGCTGTACAAATCGTTTCGTAATATCTTGCTTCGGATTACGGAATACATCAAGTACTGGACCTGTTTCTACAATCTTTCCTTTCTCCATTACCGCAACACGATTACAAATCTTTCGAATTACGTGCATCTCATGTGTAATGAGTACAATTGTTAAACCAAGGCGCTTATTAATGTCTAATAGTAAATCCAAAATTTGATCTGTCGTTTCCGGATCAAGAGCTGACGTTGCTTCGTCACATAAAAGCACTTGTGGATTGTTAGCTAATGCTCTTGCAATCCCAACGCGTTGCTTTTGTCCCCCGCTCAGCTGAGATGGGTACGCGTCTCCTCTTCCTTCTAATCCAACAAGATGAATTAATTCATCAACACGTTTTCTTCTCTTCGCTTTATCAACACCTGCAATTTCAAGTGGAAACTCTTTATTTTCACGTACAGTTCGTGACCAAAGTAAGTTGAAGTGCTGAAAAATCATTCCGATTTCTTGCCTTGCCTTACGAAGTTCGCTTCCTGTAATTGCTGAAATGACACGATTTGCAATTGTAATTTGGCCAGAAGTTGGTTTCTCCAACTGATTGAACAATCTAATTAAAGAACTTTTTCCAGCGCCACTATATCCGATAACACCAAATATTTCACCTTTATCTATTTTTAAATTGGCATTATCTACAGCAGTGACATCACCGCTTTTCGCCTTATATATTTTCTTTACGTTCTCTAATAGAATCATGATGTTCACCCCTTTTTTGTTTAGGTCGACTCCGCAATTTTTTATTTTTAATGCGTGTAGTCCACTGTTATCATTACTTTTATTATTTGAATGTCCTTCACATTCAAACAATAAAAAACCTTTCTGCTTTAGAGAAGCAGAAAGGTTTATATGCGTATATAACAACATTATCCCTCTCTCTCATCTCTCAAAGCATTCGCTTTGCAGGAATTGGCACCATTTCAACATAAGTTGACGGTTGCCGGGCTTCACAGGGCACAGTCCCTCCACCTCTCTTGATAAGAGAAATCAGATTCAATTTTCGTCTGATTTGAAATTTATGAAATTGTCTATATTTTATGACTTGAATTGTATCAATATACACTTACCATGTCAACAAAAATTTTCGTAAAAAATGAAACTTCAGAATTTTAAGCACCTACTGACATCGGTTTACATATATGAAACATCGATTCTACTAATAACATCGTTTGGTACGTTCCCGAATATTGTACACGCCCATCGTTCATTAACATTTGCAATCGTACATTTCCATTCACCAATTGCTCTATATCTTTTTCATCTAAGCAAATGATTTGTTCCGTTCCTCTTTCCTCTTGTAGCAGCTCTATATAATCTCTTGAAATTTGTAACGAACAACTTTCATCTCTAAAGCGGAAATTAACAGTTTTCTCCTCTCGTCTTAAAAGCGGCTCTAAATGATATTGACCATTAGCGTAATTTACAAATGATTGAAGCAAAGAATATAATTTCACCCTAAATCACATCCTTCATATCACTTTCTATTACATACCATTCCCTCTCACTAAAGAGCAATCCTGTTATTTTCGCTCGACAAATACTGTATCCACCCTGCATCTCGACATATTTCCCAAGAAATATGTCGAGGCGGCAAAAATTTTGCCGCCTACTTTAATTCCGTATATAAATATTCAACCGAATGAAATGCGTATATCTTCTTCATCAGTGTCCCATTTTCAAAAACAAGTAAACAAGGTACACTTTCAATCCCATACCCTTTCGCTAAATGCGGAGCATAATTTAAATCTAACATCCCAATTTTGAGGCCTTCAATTGTCATCTCAACGACTGTTAACATCTTTTTTGCTAATTGGCATGTTCCACACATTGGAGTATATACATATAATACTGTTTTTTCTTCGTTCTCTATTAGGGCTGTAGCTTCGGCTCCTGTCCAATCAATCACTTCTATCATTCCTTACCGTAAATATTCTGTATAAACATCAATGTCGGCTCCCCATAATACATTTGCTAAGTGTGTAGATGGCGCAGTTGCCACTTCTCGGTACGAGCGATCAATATAGATATGCTCGGCTTGCGGGAATTCTTTTCGAAATTGTTTCCTTAACTTTTCTCCAGCATCATCAGCATCCACTAGCACATACACTTCCTTATCAAAAAACTGATCAACGAGCTCATCCATTTTCGACAAACCAATTGTACCATTTGTACAAACAATTTCCACCGGTTCACGAATAATAGATTCAATCTTTCTTCTATCTGATGTACCTTCTACAATAATGACTTTTTCTACATAAATCATATGTCATCACCCGATCACCATATACTATATAACCTTGAACTTAGTATATAGTATATTCGTTATTTTCATGTTGTTTCCTGTTTATTTTTGCAAAAGAAAAGCGAAACCGACTGTTTAGCCCTGTTGGCTAAGGTTCTTCCGTACAGAAGACGCTTTTTGTCTTCTCGTGCGGAAGGCTCTTAGACATGAAGGGCTAGGAGGTGGAGCTAGACAATGAAAAGCGCAAGCGGCTCATTCAGATTGTGAAGACTTATGAAACCTTACCACAAAACAGTTTTTCTCATAATAGCTTATTTATTTACATATAACTTGAATTTCATTATTTCACAAAAAATAAAAAAGGACAGCACAAAGGCTGTCCTTTAGTCGACTATAATTAGTCTTGGTTTGTCATTTCTGCATATTTTTCTGCAGTTAATAACTTCTCAACTTGGCTTGCATCAGAAAGTTCAACTTTAACCATCCATGCACCCTCGTATGGAGATTCGTTAACAAGTTCTGGTTGGTCACTTAATTCTTCGTTTACTGCTACAACTTTACCGCTTACAGGTGCGTATAACTCAGAAACTGTTTTAACAGATTCTACGCTTCCGAATGGCTCGTTAGCTTCGATTGTTGCACCTACTTCAGGAAGTTCAACGAATACGATATCGCCTAGCTCACCTTGTGCAAAGTGAGTGATACCGATAACAACTTCATTACCTTCAGTTTTTACCCATTCGTGTTCTTCAGAGTAACGTAAATTATTTGGAATGCTCATGACTGTACCTCCAGTGAATGTATTAATTATGTAAAAATACCTTATTGGTACTTTTTCCACACACTTTCAAACTGCTCTTCGTTAAAACCAAGTGTTACATTCGTTCCATCTGTTACAATTGGACGTTTAATCAACATGCCATCAGATGCTAAAAGCTCATACATTTCGTCTTCGCTTGCATCTTTCAACTTATCTTTTAGACCAAGTTCACGGTAACGCATTCCACTTGTATTAAAGAATTTTTTTAATGGTAATTCACTTTTTTCATGTAAATTACGTAAATCTTCTTTTGATGGTGGATTTTCAACAATATGAATCATCTCATATGCTACATCGTTTGCCTCAAACCATTTCTTTGCCTTTTGACATGTGCCACACTTTGGATATGAATAAAATGTTACTGTCATAAATTCACCTACTTTTTTACTAACCTTTACCTTTATCATATAGAAAACGTTTTATTATTTCAAACCATTATTCGCTAAACTTTTACTTATTTCGTGATAATTTTTAATAATCCTGCGAATTTTTCTTATTTTTCCGCCATTTGTTAAGAAAAAAATAAATATATAAATTTTTTAGATTCTGCACCAAACATATATCTTAAACAAGCGTTTGATTAATTCTCCATTTTCTTTCTTAACCTTTGAACTACAGGAGTTTCTTTCTACCGAACATACAGCTTAAACAAACGTTTGATTAATTCTCTATTTTTCTTTGTCAACCCTTGAGTTACATCGGTTTCTTCCTACCGAACATACAGCTTAAACAAACGTTTGATTAAAAAAATAAGAAGCCTCTTTTGCAGGCTCCTTCATTATCTATTTAAATAATCTGCAATTGTTTGAAATACGACGATATACATATTATGAATACTTTCTTCTGTATTTCCACCATTCGATAAACCAATTGCCCATTGTTGTCCTTCACCACTTCCGATATTCGCAAACCCTTGCGTATACATAGCATTTACATCTTTTCGGGCACTGTTATACTCTATCCCTTTTGTAATAAAAATCGAATATGATTTATCTTGTAAACCGATAAAAAACACTGGTTTCTTTAGTGATGAAAATACATTTTTATATTGCTCTGTTGAGGCTTCTTGAAAGTGATCTTTCATTATTAGAAAACCATCTACTTCCTTAGATTTCTTTTCCAGTTCCTCTAACTTCATTTCCTCAAACTTTATATTCCTAAACGTATCTTTCGGTTTTTCTCCAACAACTCCAATTACGAGTGCTCTTCCGTTATATTCTAATTTCTCTCCTTCTTTATCCTTTGCACACCCAGCACCGACTAGGCATATCAATATAAAAAATAAGAAATACGATAAACGCTTCATTTAGCACCCTCCCCTTCTTTTTAGTCAAGTGACAAAAACGTAAGGTTAATTCAAGAAAATGTAAGTAAAATCGATAGCCCAATTCACGTTTCTATATTATAATCAATTGAATTTACTTACATTACTAAACATAGGAGATCAACATGAAGAAATTTAAACTTTCATCTTTTCTTCCGTTAAGTTATATACTTCTACTCGTGCTCGTAAGTCCCCTTTACGACGTATTAAATAAATCGACTGTTCACGCAGTAGACGTTACAACTGTAGTGGATGATTGGATTCCATTTGTAAAAGCATTTATTATTCCTTATTTACTTTGGTTTCCATACTTATACGGCGCACTTATTTATTACTGCTTTGCTGACCGAAAGCAATATTATGTTACTTTAAGTAGTGTTATTTTTGGAAAGCTTGCTTGTTTTTCTATTTATTATTTTTGGCAAACAACTGTACCACGTCCGACTGTCGTTGGAACAGATGTATTTTCTGAACTAGTTCGCTATATTTATAGTATCGACCAGCCAGTAAACTGTTTCCCTAGCATTCACGTTCTTACTACATTTGTAATTATGTTAGCTGCCTTTAAGCGTAGAGAACAGCATGTTTTTGAATATTACATCCTTACTTTCTTCGGTACACTTATTATTTTATCAACGCTATTTACGAAGCAGCATGCCTTTGTAGATGCCGTTTCTGGAATGACGCTTGCAAGCATACTTTACTTCGGCGTTCAGCTCTTATTGGCCAAAGAACCAATAAGAGTTCCAGTAAAACAAAATCATAGAATGTAGCATGACAAAAAAGCAGACTGTGGCTTCAGTCTGCTTTTATCTATTATTAAGGAGATTTTCAATTTAAGATTGCGGTACAGTCATATCACCAGAATGAATACGACCTGCTTTTTTAAGAGCAATGTAAAGTATATAAGAAACAGCTACTGGAATGACGATATAAGTAATTACCATCGCCGGGAGAACTTCCCATCCTTGGCTGGAAATTAAATTAATTGGTGCGATAAGAGAACTTAATCCAAGACCTGCAATTTCCTTTCCTGCTTCCAGTTGGAAAATTAATGCTGATACTGGACCGACTATAGCACTGGCGACGACAGTTGGGACGAGAATCATTGGATTTTTAGTGATATTTGGCAATTGTACTTTCGGAGTACAAAGTGCTTGAGCTAATATGCCACCTAAATTGTTTTCTTTCGCTGAGATGACAGAGAATCCGATAAACTGAGCAACGCAGCCGGCAAGAGCAGCACCACCTGCAACACCGTCTAAGCTAAGTGCAATTGCTAACGCAGCTGATGAAGCTGGAGAGATAAGTAATAGTCCCCAAACTACTGCAATGACGATAGAAGCGATGAATGGGCTACCAGCTGAGCTATCTTTAATAAACGCTCCAACTGCATTTAAAACAGGAGTAATATTATGAGATAACCAAATGCCTACTAAACCAGAACCTAATATGGCCGCAAATGGAACGAGCATCATATCTAACGCAGTTTTTCCACTTAAACGTTTACCAATATATACAGCTAAAGTTGCTGTTAATAATGCACCGATTGGCTCACCTGTTTTAATAATTAGACCAGCTTCAGTAATTGAAATGGATCCGGCACCAATCGCTCCGGCTACCATCGCCGAGAAGATTACAAGACCGTTTGCACCGAGCATAAAAGCAATGCCGGCACCAATTGCCGGTGCCATTAGTGATTTTGCAACAACTCCGATTGTAATAAGTAATGGTATATCAACAATTCTTCCTATATTTTCGATCAGTAAACCAATTCCGAGGGATACGAAAATACCTTGTGCGATTCCAGCAGATGCTTTAAATACACGAGACATTATATATTCCTTCATTTGTTTCACCTTCTCCTATAAGTTAGTAACCAATTGTTTTCATATAATCACGTAAAATATCGTTTGATTTTGCGAATCGAGATTCTTCATCCTCTGTTAAATTGAGTTCTACAACTTCTCTTATACCGTCTCTAGTAATAATAGCTGGTACTCCTGTACAAATATCATATTCACCATACTCACCATCTAAAATGGCTGATACAGCAATGACACGGTGATCATCATTAAAGATTGAACTCGCAATATATGCTAGAGAATTTCCAATCCCGTAATAAGTAGTTCCTTTACGTTTATAAATTTCCCAGCCAGCTTTTGCAGTCTTCTCAACAATTTCATCTAAATCTATTTCACCAAATCGTTCTTTTTGTTCTTCTAAAATTTGCAGAATTGGCTTTCCACCAACAGTTACATGAGACCAAGCAACCATTTGAGAATCACCATGTTCTCCTAATGAATACCCATGAATACTACGAGGATCTACATGTAGCATTTCAGATAAAATTGTTCTTAAGCGAGAAGAATCTAGTGATGTACCAGTACCGATTACGCGATTTCTAGGTAATCCAGATAATTTCCACACTTGATATGTAATAATATCAACTGGGTTCGATGCAAGTAAGAAAATACCATCAAATCCACTTGCCATTACACCACCAACAACACTTTCCATAATCTTCGCACTCGCTCCTAAAGTATCTAAGCGACTTTGTCCAGGTTTTGGTGCTGGCCCTGCTGTAATAATAACAATGTCCATATCTTTGCAGTCTTCATAGCTTCCTGCATATACTTTTGTTCTTGTATTTGTAAAGTTAATGCAATGTGATAAATCCATTGCTTCCCCAACTGCACGTTCATGATTTATATCAATTAATAATAGCTCTTCGCAAATACCTTGATTCACAATAGAATACGCACAACTTGATCCAACTAATCCAGTACCGATAATTGCAATTTTTCTTGTATGTCTTTTCATAGCAATCTCTCCTAATTGATCATATAATCTATTTCTTTTGTTCTTTACAATCCTAATTATAGAGGTTCTCACGATAGAAACCATGGATACTTTGTGAAATATTGAACAAAGTTTTTGTCCTTTTTGTGAATTGTCATATTCCATTTTCGTCATATTTGTTACAACTGGAAAAATATTTATTATGTATTTATTGACATATACAAAAAGAAAACGAGCGAATAAATTCGCTCGTCTTCTTTTTCCTGTTATTCCGCACTTAATTGACTTTTTAATTGCTGTACAATCATTGGATTAGCAGGTGCTGCCGGTTTGTAATAACTCTTTTGCTTTGCATACTCATACATATTACGTTGGCGCGCCTCGTCTTGATTACGAATTTGAATTAACGTTTGATGTAACTGTTCATTATCAGACTGAGCAATATAATTTGCATAGCTTGTTAAACTTGCATTTAATCCTGCTAAATAATCATTTACCATATCTTTTTCATTCATTTTCCGCTTCCTCCTATCCTAGGAAAGTCATTAATTGCTGTTTCGTATTTCGTGCATCTTGCGCATCTTTTTGTAGCATTTGTTTCAGTTGTGGATCTGTACACGTCTGTGCATACTGCTCCAACTTGTTAATAATTGTTGCGTGTCCACCAATTAAATGACGTAAATTTTCTACTTCAAGCTCTGTTAAGTTTTGCATATAACATACCCGCCTTTCTTTGTTCATTCATCATTAGTATTTGGTTCTTTTTGGATTGTATTCATCAACTTTTCCCACATATAAACAAAATAAAAGATGAATAGCTAGGCCATTCATCTTTTATGCTAAATATTCATTCAATTTTATAAAGAAACAATCATACTTATACTCACAAGTAGGTTCCATACAATATGTAAAATGATGCTAGGTAAAATAGATTGTGTTTTCTTATATAACATAGCAAATACAATCCCCATAATCATTGCCGTAACTGGAAAACCACCATGAAGAATCCCAAAGATAAAGGAAGAAATAATGATACCAACTAGAAAACTATATTTCTTTTCAAAAAATCGATACAAAATACCTCTATATAAAATTTCTTCTTTAATTGGTGTAATTATAGCAACACTTAACACATATATAATACTTTGTAGACTATTTTGAAGTCCTAAGCTCCCTAATTGATCTCGTTGCTGCTCTGCACTTTCAAAGCTAAACAACTCTAACATTACATACTGAGTTAATGCAATGATGATAAAACCTATTAATAAATACAAGTAGGTTTTCCCATTTTTTAAAATAGATACATCCCATATGTTCTTAATAAAATGAAGCACTGGTTTATACGCAAATAAAACAATAGTAACAACAGCTGCATCAAATAGAAGTAAATAATATCCCTCTAAATTAGCACGTAATACCTCTTCTCCAAAAATTCCAAGGGCTAAAGCAAGGAATAATCCCCCTAAGAGTGAGAACCCTAGAATGCTTGCAATCGTTACAACTAGATTTTTATATGTTATGTTATCTACTTCTCTTTCTGCATTATACGCGTCTAATACTGTTTTTCTCATACTATTCCTCCATTTGTTTTCATTACCTTAACAAAAACCCTTTAATACAAATATATAGATAATATAACAAATTTTTCAAAAAGAATAATATGCAATTTTACATATCATGAAAGCTTTGTATTATATAGTTTTTGGAATTAGATTACTATAGAATAATTATTAGATGAAATTCCAAAAATTTCTTATCTATCCACCATAACCCTCGCATCATATAAATTTTATTAGTTAAAGGAGCAATGAACATGAAAACACATGACTTCCTTACAGAAATCCAGAAGGGCTCTGAGCCTAGTCCATATCAAGATCCTACCGTATTCAGTTTCGTTTGCTTTTTCTTAGCCATATACACATTTTTCAAACCTGCTAAATAATATCATGTAATGAGAAAAAGCCTACCGCTCTTTTCGAATTATATGCACTAAAAAACCTTAGAATCACTTCTAAGGTTTTTGTTTGCCTCGCTTCTTATTCACGTAACCCTTTAATAAACGTTTCCAACAATACATGTAAACTTATATCTAAATCTAACGGCAAACCAAATCCGCCCTGTTGTTCAATCGAAGCAAATCCATGACAAATACTTCTAAATCCGCGTGTCGCATGAAGTGCATTCTCTCCTTCTAAGCCATACTGTTGTAAAACTCGAAGACAAAGCTTTACAATTCCGTCACCTGCTTTTCTTACTTCTTCATCTCGTAAAAAAGTTGCTTCATATAGTCCAGGATGTTTTCGGACAAATGCTACATATGCTTCTCCTAATGCATGAATTGCTTCATCCATACGTTTATCCTCGGCTGCTTCTTCCAGTTTGTTATGCAGCTGTTTTATTCCGTAAATACCAAGATGTTTCCGTACATCTTGTAACCCTTTTACATGATTATATAGTGAGGGCGAACGTATCCCTAATCTTTGCGCTAATGAAGCTAACGTTACTTCTTGTATTCCATTTGTATCTGCAATTTCTGCAGCTGTTTCTACAATTTTCTGTAATGTAAGTCCGATTCTCGGTGACATAAATTAACCCTCTTTCTTACTTTCTATATTCCGCTTCGCTTCTTTAATAGCAAGCTCTATGACAGCCCCTGGATCCTTTATCATTTTTCCGTGCCCTGCTGCAAGCAAGGAAGGCTCATATTCGCTTAGCTTCTGTGCACTTTGTAATGATATTTCTTTGCTCCACGTTGCCATCGCCGGAA
Organism: Bacillus cereus group sp. BfR-BA-01356; assembly: GCF_022663635.1. Classification (NCBI taxonomy): domain Bacteria; kingdom Bacillati; phylum Bacillota; class Bacilli; order Caryophanales; family Bacillaceae; genus Bacillus; species Bacillus cereus group sp. BfR-BA-01356. The sequence continues at coordinate 47,084 of NZ_JAKUFX010000014.1, forward strand.
ACGGAAACCAAAGTTTTATTTGTCCCGAAACGGCCATACCTCCTCTTGTTTGGAATGCATCCCCAACAATAAGAGCTTTATTTCTTACATCAAGAAACGACATGGAGCCCGGCGTATGTCCCTGTGTCATAATCGCAAAAAGCGATCCAACTCGGTCGCCATCTTCCAATAAAACATCAGGTACCGTTTTTAATTTTTTAGGTACACCGCCTTTTATCGGTATATTCGGTTCATCCTTTTGTAACGTCGTATCTCCTTCTAACAGCTTTGCGTCCCGCTTAGAAATATAGACTGGAACATGAGGAAGTACTTCCTTTAATGCGTCTAATGCACCAATGTGATCATCATGCGCATGTGTTAATACAATTTTAGTAATTGGTTTTCCTATTTTCTCAGCCGCCTGTAAAATACCTTTTGCGCTATATGGCAAAGCCGCATCAATTAAAGTTAAACCATCTTCTTCCTCTACAAAGTAACAATTTACAGGAAACGCTCTTGGCAAAAATGACAATTGATATAACGTTTTTTCATGTATCATCCTCATAGTCCCATCTCCCTTTTCATGAAAACTAATACCATTAGTTTTATTATACTAATGGTATTAGTTTTATTATACTAATGGTATTAGTTTTATGTCACTAAAAAGTTCTTTTTTTCAAAAAAAAGAACAGTAGCCGTATAAAAGACTACTGTTCTTTAAAGATATTAAACTGTGTAACGCTCATCTTCTAAAATTTTCGCAGCGATTTCACGTTTCTTCGGAATTACGTTAAGTGGTGTGTGGCGAGTTAATTTACGTAATGATGATAACATCATGCGCAGCATGTCGCCGTTTTCAACTGCGATAAGTGTTTCTTTCGCATCTGCTTCGATTTCGTTAAATGCTTCTTGGCAGAATACTTCAGTGTATAACACTTTTTGTTTATTCTTTTCAAGACCAGTTGTTTTGATTGCTTTTTCTGTACGAAGAACAGCTGATTCCATTGCGTATAGATTGCTTACGATGTCAGCGATATTTACCAGAATTTCTTGCTCTTTATCTAATGCTTTACCGTATTTTTGAGCCGCTAATCCAGCTACCATTAAGCCGATTTTCTTCGCATTAGTTACTAAATACTTTTGAAGTGCTAATGGCTCATCGCCTACTTCTTCTGGCATCATCATCATTAACTCTTCTTGTAATTTTTGTGCTTTTTGAAGAAGTGGTAATTCACCTTTCATCGCTTTACGTAAGAACGTACCTGGTACGATTAGGCGGTTAATTTCGTTCGTTCCTTCGAAAATACGGTTAATACGAGAATCACGGTACATTCTTTCAATCTCGTACTCTGCCATAAATCCGTAACCACCGTGAATTTGAACACCTTCATCTACTGTATAGTCTAATACTTCAGAACCGAATACTTTGTTTAAAGAGCACTCGATTGCATATTCAGCGATAGAAGCTGCTACTGCTTTACCATCTTTTACTTCTTCTTCAGATAATGTGCTCATGCGGCTTTCGAATAAACCTACTGTACGATATACAGAGCTTTCAGCTGCATATGTTTTTGCTGCCATATTCGCAAGTTTCTCTTGAATTAATGGGAAGCGAGCGATTGGTTGTTTGAACTGTTGACGTTGGTTTGCATATTGTGCTGAAATTTCTACTGCACGTTTCGCAGATCCAACTGTACCAACACCTAATTTATAACGACCGATATTTAAAATGTTGAATGCGATAATATGACCTTTACCGATTTCACCAAGTAAGTTTTCTTTCGGTACTAACGCATCTTCTAAAATTAACGTACGAGTTGAAGAACATTTAATACCCATTTTCTTTTCTTCTGGGCTTGTAGATACGCCAGCGTAGTCTTTCTCTACGATAAATGCTGAGAAGTGCTCTCCATCGATTTTTGCATATACAATAAATACGTCAGCGAATGCAGAGTTTGTAATCCACTGTTTTTCACCGTTTAATACGTAATGTGTACCTTCTGCATTTAAACGTGCAGTTGTTTTTGCACCTAATGCGTCAGATCCTGAACCTGGCTCTGTTAATGCGTATGCAGCTAATTTTTCACCAGTTGCAAGTAATGGTAAATACTTTTTCTTTTGCTCTTCGTTACCGAATAATACGATTGGTAAAGATCCGATACCTACGTGAGCACCGTGAGTAATTGCAAAGCCACCAGCGCGAGAGAATTTCTCTGCGATTAACGCTGAGCTTACTTTATCAAGACCAATTCCGCCGTACTCTTCTGGAACGTCAGCGCCTAATAAACCAAGTTCCCCAGCTTCTTTTAAAAGACGAACTGAACGATCAAACTCATGTTGCTCTAAATATTCAAGCTCTGGAAGAACTTCATTTACAATAAAGTCCTCTGTCGTTTTTGCAATCATTTTATGCTCAGATGAAAAATCTTCTGGCGTAAACACTTGATCAATCGTAATCTCATCTACTAAAAAGCTACCGCCTTTAACCGCATTTCCTACTGTTTTTTCCATGAAAATTTCCTCCTTCATATTTTCATGAGCCGCTTCTCTCTTTTTGAAAGAAGCTGGCTCTCCCTTTTTTTATAAACCTTTGTTGCTTCCATTCTTTGCTTTAGCGTCGTCTCGTTCTGAGCGAACCGCTTCCACTTTTTTTATAATCCAGTTCCAGTGGCTAAAACAGTCGGTCGTTTCACCCCTTCCTGTGAGGCAAAAAGCGCCTCTTCGTCAGGGCTTCCAACGCCCTCCTGTTCTAAACGAGCCACCTGCACTTTTTATCTAATCCAGTTCCAGCGGCTAGAATGTTCGGTGGCTTCGCTTCTTCCTGCGAGGCAAAGAACGCCTCTACGTCTGAAGCTCCATCCCCCTCTCATTCTGAGCGAGCCGCTTCCACTTTTTTTAAAGTAATTCAAATACTCCCGCTGCTCCCATTCCGCCGCCGATACACATTGTTACGATACCGAATTGTTCGTTGCGGCGTTTCATTTCGTGAATAAGAGATAGTGTTAGTTTTGCTCCTGTACAGCCAAGTGGATGTCCAAGTGCGATTGCACCACCGTTTACGTTTACTTTTTCTTCATCTAAACCAAGTTCACGAATAACTTGAATTGATTGAGAAGCGAATGCTTCATTTAGTTCAAATAAGCCAATATCAGATAGCTCTAAGCCAGCTAGTTTTAGCGCTTTTGGAATTGCAGCGATTGGGCCGATTCCCATTACTTCTGGTGGTACGCCAGCTACTGCAAATGAACGGAATTTCGCAAGTGGCTTCATGCCATCGCTCACTGCTTTTTCGCGATCCATTAATAGTACAGATGCTGCACCGTCACTCATTTGTGAAGAGTTACCAGCTGTTACAGAACCGCGAACGTTAAATGCTGGACGTAATTTCCCTAAAATGTCTAGCGTCGTCTCTGCTCTTACACCTTCGTCTTGTGCGAAAGTGATTGTTTCTTCTTGCAGTTTATTGTTTGATCCAACCGAGCGTAACGTCACATCTACAGGTACTGTTTCATCAGCAAAGTTTCCTGCAGCTAATGCTTTCGCAGCACGTTGATGACTTCTTACTGCAAATGCATCTTGCTCTTCACGAGAAATTCCATATTTCACAGCAACTTGCTCTGCTGTATGTCCCATACCCATATAATATTCTGGAGCCGCTTCTACAAGGCGACTATTCGGACGAACAACGTGTCCCATCATTGGAACTAAACTCATTGATTCTGCTCCGCCTGATAATACAGCTTCAGAGTGACCAAGCATAATACGCTCTGCTCCGTAAGCGATACTTTGTAAACCTGAAGAACAGTAACGGTTAATCGTAATAGCTGGAACATCGTAAGAAAGTCCTGCTAATCCGCCGATATTACGAGCCATATTTAAACCTTGCTCTGCTTCTGGCATCGCACAACCGAAAATTAAATCATCGATTGGTCCTTCATAATTCGCACGCTTTAACGTTTCCTTTACTACTAACGCCCCTAGATCGTCAGGACGAACTGTTTTTAATGAACCCCTCTTTGCCTTTCCAATTGGTGTTCTTGCTCCCGCAACAATGACAGCTTCTCTCATGAACGATATCTCCCCTCGTTATTAGTTACGTAATGGCTTTCCTTTTACAAGCATGTGCTGCATTCTTGCTTGTGATTTCATCTCACTTACTAAGCTAATAAATGCTTCACGTTCTACATCTAATAAATATTGCTCATCAACTTCTGTTCCGTACGGTACTTTTCCGCCCGCAATGACATATGCAAGTTTCTTCGCAATGTGAAGGTCATACTCTGAAATGTAACCAGATAAATGCATTGCTTCTGCACCAAGTGCAAGAGTTGCATATCCTGTTTCCCCAACAACTGGTATCTTTTTGCGGATTGGCGCTTTGTAACCAGCTTCATATAAAGCAAGTGCTTTCTGTTTCGCATCGTATAGTAAGTGATCACCATTCACACTAATACCATCTTTATCACCTAAGAAGTTATGAGAAACTGCTTCTTGTCCTGAAGTTGAAACTTTCGCCATTGCGACTGTTTCGAACACTTTATTTGCAACTTTTTGCAGATCAAACTCTACACCGTTTGCCATTTTGTTTAAGTGTTTAATGTATAGCTCTTTATTACCGCCTCCGCCAGGGATTAAGCCAACACCAACTTCTACTAAGCCCATATACGTTTCACTAGAAGCTTGAATGCTCGCTGCTGGTAAGCAAACTTCTGTACCTCCGCCAAGCGTCATACCATATGGTGCTGCTACAACTGGCTTAGAAGAGTACTTAATTTTCGTCATTGCATCTTGGAAGTTTTTCACAACCCACTCAATTTCAAAGTAGTTGTCGTCTTGTGCTTCCATTAAGATCATTGCTAGGTTCGCACCAACGCAGAAGTTCTTCGATTGGTTACCGATAACAAGACCTTTATAATTCTTTTCTACTTCATCAACAGCGTAGTTAATCATTTGCGTAATATCCATACCGATTGCATTGCTCTTCGAATGGAACTCTAAGCAAAGGATGCCGTCGCCTAAATCAATTAAGCTCGCTCCGCTATTTTTCTTTAATACACCATTTTTCGCTTTTAATTGCTTAAGAGAAATTGCTTTTTTATTACGCTCAATTAGCTTATATTCGCCATTATCGTAATAGTAGCTATCGCCGTTATCATGTTTATAGAAAGTAGTGAAACCTTTCTCTAACATTTCTTTCACCCAAGTAGGAACAACTACGCCGTTTTCTTCCATCTTTTGAACAGATTTTTCAACGCCGATTGCATCCCACACTTCAAATGGTCCTTGCTCCCAGCCGAAGCCCCACTTCATCGCTTGATCAATTGCAACGATATCGTCAGCAATTTCTTTATGAAGTTTTGCAGAGTATAAAAGAGTTGGTGTAATGATGTTCCATAATAACTCTCCTGCACGGTCTTTCGCGTATACAAGCGCTTTCAATTTATTCGCTAATCCTTTTTCTTGTTTACTTAACTCTACGGATGCAGCTTTTAATTTTTTACGCGCTTCGTATTCCATCGTTTCAGGATTTAATTCTAAAATTTCTTTTCCTTGTTTTAAGAAGAAGCCTTGACCCGTTTTACTTCCAAGCCATTTTTTCTCAAGCATGTCATGCATGAAAGCTGGTACTTTAAATACATCACGCTCTTCTTCTTGCACATTTTCATATACGTTATTTGCAACGTGTACGAATGTATCTAAACCGACAACATCTAATGTGCGGAACGTTGCGCTCTTCGGACGACCAATAAGTGGGCCTGTTACAGAATCAACTTCCCCAATGCTATAGCCGCGTTTTACCATCTCTTGAAGAGTAACAAGTAAACCGTACGTACCGATGCGGTTTCCAATAAAGTTTGGTGTATCTTTTGCGATAACAACGCCTTTTCCAAGAACGTCTTCGCCAAATAGTTTCATGAAGCTTAATACTTGTGGATCTGTTTCTTTCGTCGGTATTACCTCTAGAAGTTTTAAATATCGTGGTGGGTTAAAAAAGTGTGTGCCTAAGAAGTGTTTCTGGAAGTCGTCTGAACGACCTTCTGCCATTTTTTCAACTGAAATACCTGACGTATTCGAGCTTACGATAGAACCCGGTTTACGAACCGCATCTACTTTTTCAAATAGTTTCTTTTTAATATCTAAGTTTTCAACTACTACTTCAATAATCCAATCTACATCAGCTAGACGCTCAAGGTCATCTTCTAAGTTACCTGCTTCAATCAGTGCTAAATTTCCTTTCACTGTCAGAGGAGCTGGTTTTTGCTTTAATAGTTTTTGCACAGCCGTATTACTAAAACGATTTCTCACACTTTTATGTTCTAATGTAAGTCCCTTCGCTTCTTCTTCTTTCGTAAGCGCAGGTGGTACAATATCAAGCAATAATGTCGGAATACCAATATTAGCTAAGTGTGCCGCAATTCCCGAACCCATTACGCCTGAACCTAGAACAGCAGCCTTTTTAATTTGGAACATCCAATTCTCCCCCTATTCTTGAATGAATGCTCATTCAATTTTTCGACATAAGTCGCAATCAATGAGTGAGCCTCTACTAATAAATATATGATACTGTTTAAATTTTCGCAATATATTTATTGATAAAATTTTCTGAAATAAATATTTTTCTTTTATTTGCCCATGCTATATATGTATTTTCTTCACTAAAATACACTTTCCCTTTTTATAATCTGACGAAACTGGAGGAATATATATGGCAAAACTTAAGAAGAACCCTTCAAAGGCTGGAATTAGTGCAGCTAGTGTAACTGGAAACGCAGGTCCGCATAACCACGGCGTGGAAAAAGGACGTCAAGGTAATAACCAACAATATAAAAAGCATAATATGGGCGAAAAATAACGCTATATTTTTGGGCAGAGAACGTGGCATAATGATTAATGGCTGCTTTTTCTGCCCAATTTATTTGTAACAAATGAGGGAATTATAATGAAACGAACAATAGTTATGATTGTAATGATTGCCACACTATTTACAGGGATGATTTTCTTCTCTTATGCACAAAGGCAACAAGCTGTAAGAGCTGATCAACCTAATATTACTGGGCAATATGGAGTTACAATCGATGCAGACACAGGTGAAGTTTTGTATGGAAAACGCGAAGACGAACGCTCTTATCCGGCTAGTATAGCCAAAATGATGACAACCCTTCTTTTACTAGAGAATGTAAAAGAGGATGAAGAAATTACAGTTACAGAAAACGCAATTAAAACAGAAAGTCAAAGTAAGAAAATTAAACTTCGTGCTGGAGAAAAATTAAAGCGTGATGAGGCATTAAAACTTATGCTTATCATTAGTGCAGATCCAATAGCTGAATCAATTGCAGAACATATTGCAGGATCAAAAAATGAATTTGTAAAAATGATGAATGCTAGAGCGAAGGAACTCGGTACAAAGCATGCGACTTTCAAGAACGCAAGTGGTGCTGATGCACTTGGAAATAAAGTATCGCCATATGACATTGCTATTATTACGAAAGAAGCATTAAAGTATCCAGTTGTTTTAGAATATATGAATTCAACACGTACAACTCTACATACTTCAGAACGCTCTCCAAACATCGCAAACTACGGACGAGAAGAACTATATGACGATCCATATGCGATTGGAAGTAAAAGCGGTCTATCAGCACTCGGAAAATATACAGTCGTAACAGTGGATGAAAAAGACGGTAAACGCGTCATTAACGTCGTATTATCTTCTACTCGCGCGCAACTATATCCTGATACGAAAAAAATGGCACATTACGCATTTCAGCAATTAAAATAACCAAGGAGTATTTTCTCCTTGGTTATTTTTTAACCATACCTTTTAATACGAACGCAACGTTTGCTGGACGCTCTGCTAGACGACGCATGAAATATCCATACCAGTCGTTTCCATAAGGTACGTAAACACGCATTTTGTAGCCTTCTTTTACTAGCTCAAGTTGACGCTCATTACGAATACCATATAACATTTGGAATTCAAATTGATCCCTTGGAATATTATGTTCTTCAGCAAGTTTTTTTGTATATTCAATAATCGCTTCGTCATGTGAAGCAATTGCAGTATAATTTCCATTTAATAAGTGCATTTTAATAATCTTTTTATAATTGTCATCTACATCTTTCTTGTCCGGGAACGCCACTTCTTCAGGTTCTTTATAAGCTCCTTTTACAAGACGTAAATTAGGTTTATAAGCATTTAAATCCTCAATATCTTTTTCTGTACGATATAGGTAAGCTTGAATAACAGTACCAATATTATCGTACTCAGATTTTAACTGTTTAAAGATATCAATTGTCTTTCCGCAGCGTGTATAATCTTCCATATCAATTGTAACGAACACACCATTTTCTTTTGCAGCTTCTAAAATACGGCGCATATTGTTCATTACGATTTCATCAGAGATATCTAATCCCATAGAAGTCATCTTTAAAGAAAGCTGCGAATCAAGACCTTCTCTTCCAATTGCACGGATCGCTTCAATCGATTGGTTAGCCATTTCATTTGCTTCCGCTTCATTATCAACGAATTCACCTAAATAATCGATTGTTACACAAAGACCTTGCTTATTTAATTGTTGAATGGCAGCTGTCGCTAATTCAATCGTCTCCCCTGCGACGAAGCGACCTGCACCAAAGCGTAAACCGTACTTTTTAGCCAGTTTTGTTAGCGCTTTATTTTTAGATAAGAAAAGAAACGAATTTCGCATTAATTGTTCCATGTAATTCACCCCTATGACTGTAATTTATCTGTTTTTTACCCCTCTTCAAAATTATATCATTGTTTAAAATTATTGGATACAAATAATTATTTAGATAATTTATAAAATACTATAAAAACATTTAAAAACCTATATTTCTGCTTATAAATATACCTGAAATATTTTTCGACATTTAGAAAAATGGAGTTTAATAGGCATAAAATAGGCATGTCGAAAATATTCGACATGCCTATAAAATCCTTTATATTCTATGTAAATTATATAAGGATATTAATACAGAAAACTTGCGATTATATTTACCTCAAGTTTTTTTATTGCTCATTTCGCTTCTCTTCATTCAGCCTTTTAATATCTGTAATTAACTGTACCATCTCTTCTTTCGCATCTGGATAAGTTTCATTCCAATGCTTTACTAAAGCTGGCATCGTCTTAGCTATGTAAGAATACAGTGCCCACTTCTGTACCTGTTCTTTTCTCTCTTCATTGCTCTCTCCAAGTAATAATTCCGTGTATTTCTCTAACAACCCGTCAAATTGTTCATTAAACTTTTCACTCATCTTATTTACCTCCTATATGAAAAAAGCAGCGAAGATCGCTGCTTTTTCTTATAATTTTGATCGAACAGAGTTTAATTTTTTCTCCATTGTGCTTACTTTATCACGACGATCATCAATACGAATAGTTGTTGCAACACGCTGTGCACCTTTCGTATATGGAACTTCATGCATTTGTTGAATTACTTCTAGAATGACAGGAAGATCTCCTTCAATAATTGTATTCATCGGTGTTAATTGATACTTCACGCGATCTGCATTTTTCTCTAGCACCTTTTGTACTTCTGCTACATATTCACTAACACTTGGATTACCTGTTCCTACTGGAATAATCGATACATCAACAATTGCCATAGTAGTCTTCCTCCTATAATCGTTTCTTATATATCCATTGTCTATTTTACCGAAATCCTCATCATTTTACTAATATGTTACTCTTCCACTTTAAACTGCTCGACTAATCTTTCTAAATCTCTCATATGTTCTGTCAAACTTTCCATCGTGTGAGCTACCTTTTCTAAATGATTCACCTGTGATTCCGTTGCAGCATGTACCTCTTCAGAAACAGCTGCACTTTCTTGACTCGTACCAGCAATTGTATGCATTACCGCTGTAATTTCCCCTTGCTCATAACCTATGTTATGTACCTCTTCTACAATTTTTTCAACTGAAGTACTAATCGTATTTACAACTGACATAATTGTACGGAACTCCATTTCCGCCTCTGTCGTCACTTTATTTTGCACATCTGCAATGTCTTTCAATTTACTTACAACTTCTACAACCCTTTTTACTTCTAATTGTACATCACCAATCATCATTGTGATTTCTCCGGTTGCCTCTTTTGATTGTTCCGCTAATTTCCGAACCTCTTCAGCAACAACCGCAAATCCCTTACCTTGCTCACCTGCACGGGCAGCTTCAATCGATGCATTTAAAGCAAGTAAATTTGTTTGATCCGAAATACCTTTTATAAGCTCAACAACATTTTGAATCGATCCAACTCTTTGTTCTAACTTATCCGATGCTTCTTCTGTATGAACAACAATCGAAGATGATTGTCCCCTCGTACGGATTAAATTCCTCATTGTATTTAATCCTTGCTTAGATGCCTCTTCCGCTTTGCCAGCCACTCCTTTTATTTCACCAACGGAGCTATTCATTTGTTCTACTGACTCCGCCATATTCTCGAGCTGAGCTGAAACTTCATCCACACTATTCGCAAGAGTAGAAGCTCCTCCGCTCACATCATCCATCGCTCCTGAAACTTCTCTACTAGCCGCTACTGTTTCGTTCGTTAAATAATGTAAACTATTCGTTGATTGTTGCACCGTTGATACGCTGTTTTTAATTTTACTTACCATTTCATTCATTTGTTCAACCATATCATTAAAGTGCTTAGTCAACTCTCCAACTTCATCTTTACTTGTCACTTTCATTCGCAGCGTTAAATCGCCTTCTGCTACTTTTTGCACGTGATTCTTTAATAGTTGCAGTGGTCTTGCTAATCTTCTTGAGAACAAGTAGGAAGCTACGATTCCAACTAATAAACTAATACATGCCATTATAATAACTGTATTTCTCGTACTATTTAATAGCCCATCGATCGTTTCTTTCGGATAAAAGATTCCTATCGTCCATTTCATCGTGTCAAATGATTGACTATAAACAACTACATCTTCACCTTTTATTGTAGTGACCGCATATTTTGTTACCTCTTTATTTAAGCTCTGTATAAGTGGCTCTTTAGAAACATCTTTCCCTATCTTTTCTGGATAAACAAGAGCCATATTTTTATCATTTATAATAAACATTTCTCCGTCATTATTGTATTGAATATTGTGAAGCAACTTCTGAATCGTACCAAGCGATACATCCATCGCAACAACGCCTAATACAGATCCATCTTGAGCTGTAATTGCTTTAGAAACACCTACACTTAACTTTCCTGTTGCAATTTCATAAGAAGGTTGTCCCCAATGGACCTTTTTTACATCAGCCTCTGAATCTTTATACCATGATCTTGTCGTTGGGTCATATCCTTCTGGCACTTGCCCACCTTCAGCAAGATTGGCACTTAATGTTTTTTTATCTTTCGTACCAATATATAAATCTAAAATACCAGGATGATTCTTTTTATACTCCGCAAACTCTTTCGTTAAAAACGCTTCCTCTTCTGGAGTAACCCCACCTTGAAGTATATTACGAATCATCTCACTGTTCGCGTAATACCCCATATCTTCATCCGTTCTTTGAACAAATGTCGTAAGTTGCTCTGTCACAAGATCCATCGCATTTTGAGAATACTCGTCTAAGGAACGCACTTCCTTTTCTTTCTGTAATTGATACACAGCTGTACCCAATATTACGAACATCATAGAAATAAGTACTGAAAACACTACCGCAATTTTTAAACGTAAACTTTTTAACATCTTCCCCCCAGCATCCCCTTCGCATTAAATTAAAATCTTATTAATCACTATATTAAGTATAATAGATAAAATTTAAAAATTGAAATTAATTCTCACCTTAATACAATTAGAAAACGGACTACCACTTGTGCAAAAACAAATAGTTCATTATCCTTAAAATATAATCTCATTCGTTCGGAGGGAACTATGTTACAAAAATTCGGTTTCTCACAATATGAAAGCCAGGCTTATGAAGTTGTCGTATCAAGCAATGAACCATTAGATGCTACAACAATTGTGAAGCATTCAGGTGTTCCAAAAGCAAAAATATATGAAGTGCTAGCACGCCTAATCGATAAAGGAATGGTAATGGATTCTGTTTCAGAAAAGAAAAAATTGTATACAGCATTACCACTAAAGCTAGCAATTGAAAAATTAACGACAGAATTCCAATCAAATATTAAAGAACTGGAAACAAATATATCAAAAAAATCATTTACAGATGACCGTGTGTGGAGCTTAAAGATGCAATCTTCTATTCGAGTTCAAAGTAAAGAACTCATTGAAAGTGCAAAAGAATCAATCCGTATTTCCGCTTGGAATGATACTCTTTTAGAATATCTTCCTTTACTAGAACAAAAAGCAAAACAAGGTGTTCAAATTGAGTCCCTTATTGTTGGAGAAGTAGAAACAGACTTAGAAAACATGCATTTTCTAATCCCAGCTGAAGAACCTAATGCATTAGAGCGCTACTTGCTACTCATCGTTGACGATCGTGAAATTTTATTTGCTGGCGTAGAACAAGAGTCATGGCAAGCGATGAAAACAATGTCACAACCTTTCGTAAAGTTCTTTACAGAATTTTTCTATCACGACGTTGCACTTGCAAAGATTACCCAGAAGCACCACGATCTCTTTATGGAAGATGAGGAAATTAAGAGTTTGTTGATGAAATTGAGGTACTAATTAAATAATAAAAAGGAGTCTAGTTTTTCACTTAGACTCCTTTTTATTTTGTTCCTTTATCTCCATCAACAGCTCAATGATTTTCTCATTTTGCTCTACCTGTTTCTCTGAATTTTGATAGATGAAACGAATCCATCTAAAAACAATGATAACTACAAATAACGGCAATACTGTGAATATAAAACCAATAATTGAATAATCCATATACTATCACCTCGCTATATACCCTTTTCTCCATTTACCTACTAAAACCTGCAATTTTTTACAAATAAAAAAAGAACCTATCAAACGATAGATTCTTCTTTCACGAACTGAGTAGAGCGTCCTCTCGTAATTGAGAAAATCGCGCAAAGCAGTGCTAATATAATAAAGCCACCGCCTACCCAAGCATTATATATAACAGATGATTTTTCAATAACAACTCCGCCTACTGTTGAACCGAGTGCAATTCCTAAATGAAGCGCAGAGTTATTTAAACCTTGCTGAATACCAGCTGATTCCGGTGCAATTTCAATTAAATAATTTTGCTGTGCTGGTGAAATCGCCCAGCTCAGCATACTCCAAAGTCCCATCATAATGATGAAGAGCGGGAATGAGAATGTCATTATTGGCAGTATGAAGATTGCACATGCAAATACGATAATAATCGAGATAATACTTTTCTTCGATCCCCATTTATCAGCAAGCCAGCCACCGAATCCGCCGCCGATTACTGCTGCGATTCCGAAAATAAAGTAAAACACACTAATCCAGTTTGCTTCAACATGCATGACATCTTTTAAAAACGGTGTTAAATATGCATACAATGTTAAATGCCCCGTTAAAAACAAAAATGATGTTAACTGTGCACTTACAATTTTTTTATCTTTTAAAGTAGCAAGTTGTTCTTTTATTGATAATACCGATGTCGGTGGTACTTTCGTTAAGAACAATGAAATACAAGCTATTGCCATAACTGTTAATACAGAAATTAATACAAATGGTGCACGCCATCCGTATGCATTTCCGAGTACAAGACCGAGCGGTACTCCAAGTACGAGTGATCCACTAATTCCCATAAAAATGATTCCAATTGCACGCGCACGAAAATGCGGTTCTACTACACTAGAAGCAAGTGTTACCGATAGTGCAATAATTAATGAACCACTCGCCGCACAAATAACCCTTGAGAACATTAGCATTCCGTAATTCACACTAAATGCCGAAATAATATTTCCGATTAAGAAAATCGATAATGCTCCAACATACAATGTTTTTCTTTCAAACTTCCCTGTCACAGCTAATAAAACTGGACCTGACAAAGCAAATACTACCGAAAATATTGTTATAAGCTGACCAGCTGCGCTAATAGATACTCCTAAATCATTGGCAACTAAATCGAGCGTTCCTCCTATAATTAACTCAACCGTTCCGACTACGAAAGCCGCGATAGCTAAAATATAAACACGAAAATTCAAGTCTTTCCCCACGCTTTCTATTTTGGTTACTACGACTATAGTAACCAAAATAGAAAGTGGACGCAAGTATAATTTTTTACAGTAAAAAAGGTAGGCGTATTATACGCCTACCCTTCCATCATTCTGTTTCTTTCTTCTTATTTAAATACCAATACACCGGAAGTCCCGTAAAGACCATTCCAATGGATAAGAAACAACTTACCGGATCATTGATAATTGCACTACCAATTACAAAGATTGAACCTAAAATCGCTACGATTGGTACGATTGGGAATAACGGCACACTATATGCACGCTCTTTATTCTTATTACGTTTTCTTAAAATGAAGACACCAATAAACGTCATTACATAGAAAATATAAATAATGAATACGGAAATCTCAGATAGCTTATTTGGATCACTAATAATCATTAAAATAATTCCTAAAATAATTTCAACAGTAATCGCATTTGCTGGTGTTTTAAATCTCGGACTTTCCTTTGCAATAAACTTAGAAAATGGAAGTTGTCCACGCTCTGCCATAGACATTGGAATACGTGGGAACGTTAAAATCTTTCCATTTAAACAGCCGAAAATGGAAACGATAATACCGATACTAATAATTTTTCCGCCATATTCTCCAAGTAACATGCCTGCAGCTGTCGCTGTTGCATTTTCTCCAAGGTCTACAATTTTCGCTGCTGGTAATACATTTAATAACGCCAAGTTAATTAATACGTAAGCAGCCGTTACGATTAAAATCCCTACTGTCATTGCTTTCGGTAATAACTTTGTTGGATTCTTCATTTCTCCACCAATCGAAGCAAGTAAAATCCAGCCGTCATAAGCAAATAACGTTGCTAAAATTGCCATACCGATACTTTGATTTTCCGATATCGGCACAACTACGTTAAAGATATCGCTATTCCCTCTCCAGAAACCTAGCACAACAATTAACACAATCGGAATCATCTTCCCAATTGTCGTGATTGTTTGAACGATACCTCCGTATTTTGTTCCCATACTATTTACAACGCCAAGGAACACAACCGTTCCAATTGCGATTGGTAAATTCCACACTTTATCTAAATAGAAAAAATTAATCATTAAAGAACTAAAGTATAAACCTAATGTTCCGATAATAGCAGGTCCATAAACAATTGTTTGCATCCAACCTGATAAATATCCCCAAAAACTTCCGTAAATCTCCTCTAAATACGTATACAACCCACCATTTTTCGGGATTTGCGCTCCAATTTCAGCTACTGTTAAACCACTTGCTAGCGTCAACAGACCACCAATTACCCAAGCAAGAATGGCCATATTAGAACTCCCCGAGTAATCTAATACGCTCCCTGGTTTCATAAACACACCAGATCCAATAATCGTTCCTACTACGATAGAAAGTGCTACTGTTAAACCAATTTTGTTCTTCTCATCATGATGCATGCTGCGTATCCTCCTTCCAATCCTAGTGTGATGCAAAAATGAAATAAAAAAACACTCCTCCCTAAAAAAGGGACGAGTGTTGTATTCGTGGTTCCACCCTTGTTTCAATTCGTAAAGTAACACACTTCACCAATTTCTCAAGTCTAAATAACGGTTTTTGCCGGCAAGCAATTACTAGATGCTCGTTCACTGCTGCAGTTCAGAGGTGGTAATCCATTTTTTCGTATTAGGAAGCTCACAGCCAAAGGCTTCCCTCTCTGAGAATCGTAAAAAATTGATCGTGTCCTCATCATCACTTCTTGATGTCGAATTTTGTAGTTATTGTTCATTATATTGAATTGTTAGAAAAAATCAATATATTTTTTATATAACATAGGAAATATTTCTCTTCTTATATTATAACAGAAGGTACGACACTTCTCCATTTCCCTAAAAATGGTATAATCTATTTAGGAGGTGCACCAATAATGATTGCTGTCTTTTGTATCATTGCTACGTTTCTCTCTATTCTATTCGCTATCATGCATCGGCACAAGTATCCTGGTTATAGCATTTTAGCGGTAGCTATTATACCAGCTGTTTCCTTCTACATATTGGGTAAATATCAATATACGGAAGTGTTTATCGGTTTTGCAATCTTCTACTGCATCTTCGGATACATACTAACAATGAAAAGAATTTTATTGAATCATTAAAAGGGACCGATTTCTGCTGACAGAAATCGGTCCTCGCACGTACCTTCCGGTTGCCCACACGAAAGATACATAAATCAATTATTTATCTTCTTTTTTCATAAAAAACTTATGGTGCGGTAAATCAACATTCAATGCCTCTAATTGTTTCTTTTCGTTGTCTAAAATCGCTTTTGCTTTTGTTTTTGTTGCTTCATCTAATCCAGCAAAGATGTCTTCATGCTTCTCTTTCTCTGGAAGTTTCACACCTAATTTTGCTAATTCTTCTTTTGCTTGCTCATGCGTTAATTTTCCGGATTTCTTTTGCTCTAAAATTGACTTCGCTTTCTCTTTTGTCTGTTCATCTAAGTTAGCAAACATATCTCCATGCTTACCTTTCTCCGGCATTTTCACGCCTAGCTTTGTTAATTCCTCTTTTGCTTGTTCTCGTGTTAATTTTCCGGACTTTTCTTGCTCTAAAATTGACTTCGCTTTTTCTTTCGCCTGTTCATCTAATCCCGCAAACATTTCTTTGTGCTTACCCTTTTCCGGGAACTTCACGCCTAATTTTGTTAATTCTTCTTTTGCTTGTTCTCGTGTTAATTTACCAGACTTCTCTTGCTCTAAAATTGACTTCGCTTTTTCTTTCGCCTGTTCATCTAATCCTGCAAACATGTCTTTACGCTTCTCTTTCTCTGGAAGCTTTACACCTAGTTCCTCTAACTGTTTCTTTGTATCATCCATAATTGTTTTTACTTTTTGTTTTGTAGCGTCATCCAAATCCTTTTTCGCCGTTTTTGCAGGCTGATCCACTGCTGGAGTATTCGTTGCCGCGAATGCCGGAATGCCGACTCCTCCAATGATTCCGAATGATAACGCACCTGCAATCGCTAAATACCCAACTGTTTTCTTCTTCATAGGAAATTTCCTCCTTCATATTTCTAATGCATGTACACTTTCGTATACAATGCCTATAGTAATGTCGGTTTCTTAACATTTCCTTAACGACTTAACAAAAAAAAACACCGCTCGTAATGAGCGGTGTTTCACTAAGCCTTTTGTAATTGTAATTCTTCACGTTCCATTATTTTTCTTAATACAATTGTTTGTGTCATTGTAAATAAGTTACCTGTTATCCAATACAACACAAGTCCTGATGGCGCCGCAAACCCCATAAATAGAATCATTGCTGGCATCATAATTTGCTGCATTTTCAGCATCTGCACTTGTTCTCCAGGTGTAATATTCGATTGGAAAACTTTCATCTGAATAAATGTCGTTAACGCTGCAATAATCGGTAATATATGATATGGATCTGCATGTCCTAGGTTCACCCATAAAAACGAAGATGTGCGAATCTCTTCAGTTCTGCTAATCGCATAATACAAAGCAGAGAAAATCGGCATTTGTATAAAAATTGGCCAGCAACCAGCAAGTGGATTCCAACCGCCTGATTTCATTAGTTCTGACATTTCTTTTTGATACTGCTTTTGTTTTTCAAGGTCTTTGCTTACATCACCGTACTTTTTCTTTAGCTTCTGCAATTCAGGTTGCATTTTCTTCATTTTCGCTTGGCTGCGATATTGCGAAACAGCTAATGGAATCATCGCTGAACGAATAACGAGCGTCATAATAATGATAGCAATCCCAAAGCTAGCTCCAGGTATATGATGAGCAACAAATTGAATCATAAACGAGATTGGATATACAAAATAATGATCCCAAATCCCAGTACTATGTGCATCAATTGGGGCCGCATTACTGCAACCAGATAAAACAAAAACAAATAATAATGATAAACTAACGAGCACAGCTCGGTATGATTTTAACATGTTCATTCCTCCAATGTTTCGTAATTATTTAGCGAAACATTGGCGTATACGGACCGACCTCGTCATTCTCTTCACTTGATTCTTGTCTGCGTACAGAACGAATCATTCCATATTTATAAAAAATAGAAAATAGCGGTACATTTCCCGCACTATCTTCACATGTATCAACTAACGCAAAAGCTCTTTGTCTACCGCTTGATGCTTGTTGACGCACAAAGCGAGAAACATTAGCAAGGAAGAAAACTTCTAATAAACAAAGTGCCGTCGTTACAAACGATATATATAGAATTGCATCCTGCAATAAAAATTCCATCGCTTCACATCCTTAATAAGGTCATTTTAGCACATCGGGCAAATATTCTCTATTTCCTTTTATTTTCAAAAAAAGTATTTTGCATATTTTCTCAAGAAAACAATAATTAAGAAACGTTGTATTCGCTTTCTTTAGCATATTCACACACATCAATGAATAGGCTTGATTTATTAGAAATTTATAAAATTTTTGCATTATAATAAAACTATTGCCAGTTTTTGAAAAAACCTTTATTCTCTTCTTGTAATCAAAAATGAATATGGAGATGAAACATACTATGGGTCAACTAGGAGACGCCGATTACGTTCCCGACACCGCCTTTTTATCCTTCCCAGCAGCTAAAACATTTCACTTAGAATTTATGATACAGTTGGTTGTTATTTTTATAGCTTCTATTTTGTATGCAATTTCTATGAATATGTTTTTTATCCCGCATAATATGATTAGCGGTGGATTCGCTGGTGTAGGGATGATTATCGGTTATTTAATGCACTACAATATCGGTGCACTTATCTTTTTACTAAACATTCCTCTTCTTATTTTAAGTCACTTTTACTTAGGCAAGAAGACAACCTTTTTAACAGCTTACTTTGTAGCTGTGTCATCGTTAGCGATGAACATTATCCCGGTACACCAAGTTTCAGACGATATTTTACTTTCTTCTGTATTCGGTGGTGTTATCTGCGGAGCAGCTTCAGGAATTATATTCCGATTTGCTTCTTCAACAGGTGGTTTTGATGTTGTTGGATTGATTGTAGCGAAATATCGAGATGTTTCAATTGGAGCAATCATATTTGTATTCAACTTAATCTTACTTGTAGCAGCAGGTTTTATTTTCGGATGGGATATTACACTTTATACGTTAATTAGTCGATTTGTAGTCAGCAAAGTTATCGACGCTGTGCATACGAAACATATTAAATTAACGATAATGACTATTACAGAAAAAGGCGAGGAAATAAAAAGCGCACTACTACATCACGGCATACGCGGGGTGACAATGGTAGACGCTGTCGGCGGCTATACAAACCATAAGAAAAAAATGATTTACACTGTCGTGACTCGCTATGAGTTAGGCGAAATGAAACGTATTATCCGTCAAGTGGATAACAAAGCATTTATGAACATTACTGAAACAGTTGAAATTGTCGGCCGTTTCAAACGCATATAAAACAGGTTAATAAATTAAAGGGCATAACATATTAGTCATATATAATATGTTATGCCCTTTGTTATTCAACTAACGTACCTTTTAGCATAATAAAATCACTAAGTTTATTACTACAAATCGGAGGATAGCATTCCATATACAATACTGTCTGTCCATTCATCTTTATTCCAAAAATCTTGTATGAAATGGGCTTCCTTTCTCATACCTATTCGTTCACACAATTTTTGTGAAGCTGTATTACGTGCATCAAGATTAGCCTGTATACGATGTACATTGAATTCATTAAATAATTTCAATACCAAACTACTTACTGCTTCTGTCGCCAAACCTCTCCCAGCTACTTCATTTGAAAAACTATAACCAATCTCAACAGTGTCTTTCATATTTGTGTACCATACGGATAAATCACCAACTACTTTATTTTTGTATATAACTGCCAAACTTAATATTGTTTCTTTAGTAAGTACATGATTTGCTAGCTTCTTATTAAATCTTTTTTGCATGTCTTCATGAGTCCACTTATTATGTAATAGGAACTTACATGTATCATCACTATTATAAATAGCAAATACATCCTGTAAATCAGTACTCTTAAAAGGTCTAATTATTAATCTTTCTGTTGTGAACTCCAAGTTAGCTCTCCTCCCTTACATTCATGCTATAAAACATTTTTTATAGTATTTAGGCCTCATTCTTAGATCTCACCTTGATTACATATTTCATCATAATAAATTAAAATCCTTCTTTCACTAAACTGCACCGTTAATGGTATTTCCTTGCGCTTTTTATTTTTTACACTTATTACAAAATCAGATAATTCTATTATTATGTCCCTAAATGTGTTATAATGAAAGCAGACTCACAAAAAAGAGTATATAGACTTGGAAGTTTCTCTTATTTTACAAGCAAAAAGAAACGAGCAGTCGGGTATATTTCAGACACCATACACGTAACGGTTTAAACAACCGATCATCTTAGTTACTCTTCAATGATCTTTTTATAAAAAGATACGTACAATTAAAACTCACTTCAATATACTATACCTACCTTTTTGACTTCCAAATCATCTTATTACATAGGGAGATGAACATATGAATCAATATATACGATATACAATAGCTGTCCTGTTTGCTATTATCGGCGGAACAATCTGCTTCTGGACAAACACTCAGCTTGGAGAGAATATCATCTTTAATGGAATCGAAACACTTGTAAGCGCTTCAATTTTAGGCGGATACATTTACTTCCTCTTCAATCCAGAAGAAAATGCTCAAAAAACAATGTTATTAACAATGATCGGAATCGTTGGTGGATGTATTTCCTACTCAATGACAAACTATACATTACCACTTCAATTAAGCTCAGCTTTCTTCCACGGTCTATGGACTTGGTTCATTGCATTCTGCTTAGCAGACGTATTCAACCTATTACAAGACAATGAAGAAGATAGCGGTCGCCAAATTGAAAGTAACTCTTAAGCTGGAAGATACTCTTCCAGCTTTTTTATGTTGGTTTGCATACCCCGGCACTACAATAAAAAGAAGTTGCCCTCACGGCAACTTCTTTTCCATATACCCCACTTCGTATTCACTAAAATATATCAACGATTTTTCAAATATATCGATCGTTTCTCCACTTATATCAACGATTTTTTCATTATATCGACGGTTCGACACAAGATATCGATTTACCGACAACCTTCGACACTCAAAACGCACAACATACCCTATCCACCAAGCAACTTACTGCCGAACTCTACGATTAAAAAGATAATTAATAGGATCGCGAGTATCTTTAATGCTACATATGCCACTTTAAAAACAACATAAATGAGCAAGACGATTAAAATAATCGTTAAAATTTCCATCTAGAATTCCTCCAAGCTTTGCTCTTCTTATCTCATTTTACTCGCCCCGGGCTATTTATGGAACGGCATAAGATGACATATAAAAAAGAGGATACCTCACCCATCGTAAGATACCCTCTCTTTCAGCTGCTCAAACCATTCTCTTTCTAATTGTAAATATCCCATCTCACTCTTCTCGGCGCTCTCCAATTCTTTATCAGCTTTCTTCATATAAGTATGGGAAGCTTCTAGATCATTCTCTAAATATTTGATAATTCCTTGTGTACGATAATATCCGTTTAAGTCCATTTTTGTAATAGCCTTTGCATGTTCCTTTGCTTCTTGCAAAGAAAGACTATCCATCTGATAAAGGGCTTTATATAAAAGATACCAACTATGAAAACTACTAACGAAAAACTTATTTTCTTTCGTTACAGGTAATTGAACAATTCGTTCTATATACGGTATCGCTCTTTTCATTCCCTCTTGATCTGCACGAGCAAGGAAGACAAGCATAAGTCTACTCATTATCTCTCTTATCCCTTTATTCTCTTTTATTTTCTCCTCACTCAATTCTACTAATCTTTCATCCCAATCTTTCGGTCTTTTATAACTAAATAACTCACTCGATATTTGAATCTCATATAAATGATTTCTAGCTCTTTCATCATCTTTAATTAAAATAAGAAATTGCATCCCATCACTCATAAGCATTCCTTTTATCGGCACAATTGTAACCGCAAAGATTGCAAAATGGAAAAAGGAAAAATATAAAAGATATTGATAATAACTCACCATGTATATGTAACCGGAAGTAATACCAAACAGTAAACTCGTAATCGGTCCACCTAAAGTGAGCCATGCCCACTTTTTCGAAAGATTCGGTGTCTCTATAGAAGGTGGTACTAGTGTTGCAACGCCTCCAAAGTACGCCCATAATTTATTTTCTCGAATGCGTACTTTCCCCTTCTCTTTTTGAAAAGTAATCGGCCCTACTGTCATAAATTTAAAATGTAAACCACCTATTAAACCAAACACTACATGTCCTAGCTCATGAATGGCTAACACTAACAATAAAATTCCAACTATTGCCCATAGGTTCAAAATTACTTCTAATTTCCCAGTTCGGAT
Organism: Bacillus cereus group sp. BfR-BA-01356; assembly: GCF_022663635.1. Classification (NCBI taxonomy): domain Bacteria; kingdom Bacillati; phylum Bacillota; class Bacilli; order Caryophanales; family Bacillaceae; genus Bacillus; species Bacillus cereus group sp. BfR-BA-01356. The sequence goes on from NZ_JAKUFX010000014.1 coordinate 69,564, forward strand.
TACTCCGTATAAAATGGACAGAATTAGCGCCACTGTCATTGAGCCAGCTGGCCTTCTTAAAATATCCACCTTTTTCTCCCCTTAATAAATCATTTTTCTTTGCATTTCGTACATGAACTTCCCGAGATGCAATATCCAAATAAATGAGATTAAGCCAATTAATACAAAATCGATATTACTAGCAGCTGTATATATAACGGCAGCCCACCATACATATGCCAATATTGTATTCGTAAATTCATACGCTTTATATCCAGCCTCATGCACAATGTGCTTTAATCCTTCATCTGCGTTTTTCGTCCACATTTTCATAGATTCCATATACGTTACACCTTGTTCAGGATATAGCTTATTATAACGATTTTTTGTTATAAGTCCGATAATTACTACAGTAGTTAAACAAACAATAGAAGCTACTAAATTCCACACCGCAAATGAAACATTTGTATCCTGCAACAGTGCACGTCTACATGTAATAACTGCATATACAAACCATGCCTGCGTAACTATATCGCCTACACGTAAATATATACTTATAATGCCTAATTTTCTGCCTTGTACGCTCTCTTCTTCATCGCGTGCCTCTGCTAACATACGTGTATTCTTCCAAGTATAGTACATCATTAAGATTCCAAAAATAGTACATATACCTATAAATGTATTGGATGATAATTTTCTCGGTTCATCCGAGAGTAAATTTAAAGCTATATAAGACGTTAAAAATCCTCCCATCATACTTAATGCTATTTTCCCCACAGAATCAAATTGTTTTTTTCGTTTACTCTTCATCGTCCTCTTCCCCCTCTACTAACGTAAATATTTCCTCCACCGGTACATTGAAAATTTGTGCGATTTTTAACGACAATACGATAGATGGTGCATAATCCCCGCGCTCAATTAAACTAATCGTTTGCCGTGATGATCCAATCGCTTTCCCTAAATCCCCTTGTGATAAACGATGCTTTGCTCGCAATTCCCTCACTCGATTTTGAAGCTTCATGTCTTCCCTCTTTTTCATTTATTTAATTAAAATTGTAAATAATATCCTTATCTTTGTCAATTATAATTGTCATTACGACTATAATAATTGACAAGATACTTATTTCTTATCCTGTATCAAATTCCTATAAAGAATGTAAAATGTGCATTAAACATAGTCTTAAAAATAAAAAAGTCAGTGCTTTTGCACTGACTTCCTAAATTCTGACATAGAATGGATTTCATATTAACTTGCGTTTTGTAGTAATACTCGTTTTAACTGCTTACGGAAACGAATACCTAACGTAACCGCTACAATCACAATAACTCCAAAAATGATTTTACCGATATGACCTTCTAGCACTCCAAAGATATCATGTAAGTTTCCACCTAACCAGTAACCACCGATTAAGAAGAATGATACCCAAAATAGAGCGCCTGAATAAATTGTAATGGCAAAACGACGGAATGGTAAATTAATAATTCCTGCAAAGTATCCTGTGAAATGACGTACACCAGGAATAAAGAAACCAATAAAAATCAGGAAGTACCCATACTTATCAAACCACATTCTCGTTAAGTCGATTTTTCTTTGCGTTAAAAATACGTATTTCCCATACTTTTGAATGAAAGGCATACCTAATTTATTTCCTAAAAAGTATTGAATCGTCATTCCTACACTTGTCCCAATAAAGGATAGAATAATTAAAATCGGTAAACTTAAATCACCCTTATGTGCTAAAAATCCCGCATATGCTAACGTTGGCTCTCCCGGAAACGGAAGTGCAATATATTCTAACAGCAAGCCGACAAGTACAACATAGTACCCGTATTGCTGAAATAATTCATGAATCCATTCCATGTCATCTCTCCTTTCAATCACGTACAACTTCTTACTATTATTGTATAAAAAAATTGTCGAAATAACTATCACAATAGCTTACATTTTTATTACATTTTTGTAAGGGTCACACTAATGATTTTCGTTCTTTGGTAAATAGTAAAAATCATTTTTCAGGTCGAAATAGCGAAAAGGCGCATTAATAACATGCAGATTTTATCCATTTTTTAGCACTAAAAAACCTCTCTTATTTTGTTCTCAATAAAAAACCATCACAAACTCATGCTAACTTCATATTAGCTTCATATACGTATTGTAAGATTATATCGGAATTTGTTGAAAAATTTAACCAATATATGACTAAGCATTAATTTGAATAAATATAAGTCGTTTTTCGAAATTGAAAAAAGGGTGAATACGAAATGGAAGCATATAAAATGCACGATTTTATTAATACAAATGTTGAATCTCATCAAAATGAAACCGTTTTTAATTTACAAATATGTGAAACAAGTGAATTTGACGTAAGTTTAACAAAATCTACAACACTATCTTTTATCGTTTCAAAAAAGAATATTAAAATTGTCACGAAAAAATGGATTAATTCAAATCAAGAAAGCATGATTGGCAAAAGCTACATCATTCCAACAAAAGCTTTTCATTATTTCTTACCAATCATCTCTGAAAATGAAGATGAGCTAAATATTCAAGTTCAAAGTTTTGGACTACGTGGTGAGCTTTTATTAAATGAAAGATTACTTATTGATAACAACAACAAACACAACAGCAAAATCACTACATTCTTTGAAACATTAGATGAAAATGTAAATAAAGCATTACGAGGATTACAACTTCATTGTATGTAAGACTCTTACGATAGTAAAAGGAGAATAACAATGAAAAAATTATTATTAAGCGCACTATTATCATTAGGATTTTTAACTCTTCCATTCGCTAGCGCAGAGGCAGCTACAACGAAAGATCAATTAATCGTAGACACTCAGTTAAATAAAATGGATTATTATCAGGATGGAAAATTTATAAAAAGTTTTACTGTCGCTACTGGAAAAGCTGCAACACCTACACCTAAAGGCACTTTTCAAATCGTAAATAAAATTAAAAATCGTCCTTATTATACAGGTAAAATTAAAGGCGGCGATCCACGTAATCCACTTGGTGACCGTTGGCTCGGATTAAATATGGCAGGAACTTACGGAACAACTTATGCGATTCACGGAACTAACAATAATCAAGCAATCGGCAAATGGACAACACTTGGTTGTATTCGTATGTATAACAATGATATACACTGGTTATTTGAGCGCGTTCAGCAGCAAGCTACTGTCACTGTAAAATAGCCTAAAAACAAGATTTATGTGTAGCCAAGAATTTTATGTCTTGGCTTATTTTATTTATTCATTTACAGTAGCAAAACAACTGTATTTACATATATAATAGGAATAGATTTGATTAGCTAATATTTAAACATTGATAAACGTAGATATTAAAATTATACAGTTATAATGTTTTATAAATTTTATAATACATACTATAATAGAACTACTGTAATTCTGAACCATTCAGTAACACTAAACTATTCCCCTTGCTACCTTCATGATTATTTTATAGCGGGGGCTTATTATATGTATAAACAATCTGAGTCACTCGAAAAATGATGAATTCGAATATTGCAGTAAAAAGCGTTATTTAGGAGGTGTTACTATGACGCATATACTGGTGATTGAAGACAACCCAGATATACAAGAACTTATTCGTGAATTTCTAATGGCACAAAACTTTACAGTTGATGTAGTTGGTGCTGGAACAGAAGGTATTCTTCTTTTCCAAAAAAATTCATACGATCTTGTCCTCCTCGATGTAATGTTACCAGATATAGATGGCTATAGTATTTGTAAAATTATGCGAGGACAATCTGATGTACCAATCATTATGTTAACAGGCTTACATAATGAAGAAAGTGAAATTAAAGGATTTGAGTTAGGTATTGATGACTATATTACGAAACCGTTCCATTACACTGTATTTATTAAGCGTGTAGAGGCTGTATTAAGAAGGGCAGCAACGAAGGAAGCAGAAGCTGCAACTATACTACAATTCCATGAGTTGATGTTAAACTCTACAGCATATGCAGCTTATGTTCATGGTAATCAAATTGAATTGACAACAAAAGAATTTGAAATTATTTATACTTTACTGCAAAATCGAGGAAAAGTATTATCAAGAAGTGATTTGTTGAATAAGGTATGGGGCTATGAACATTATGGTGATGTAAGAGTTATAGATACACATATTAAAAACTTAAGAAAAAAATTAGGAATTCCTTATATCAAAACGGTGAAAGGCATTGGCTACAAAATCGAATCGTAGCAAAGACAACATCACCAAAAATATTTTCATCAAAACCTTATTATTTTGTATTCTTTTATCACTTTGCCTTTATCAAATTATTTACTTTCTAGCTTCAAACTACGATAAAGAACGTTTTGCGAAAGAAAATGGAACGCCGACTACAGAACAGGCCGATTCAGATAAGCAAAACGACGGAAGTAAAACGAAGCAAAATAAAGCTGTGTCAGAGGGGAGCATTTCTAATTTCCAATCTTCTATTATAGATTATAAATTTCTTTCTACAGCTATCAATCACCTTTTGCAGCCTAGCCAAACTGTAAAGGCAAAAGAACATACACAAAATCTTTCGGGGAAAAATAGCACTTCTAATCCGCCTACAGAAGCAGAAAAGAAAGCCGCTAATAATGATGCCTTACATACACAAAATGCAGCAAGTAAAACAAATGATAATCCAAAGTTAGCAGATGCGTTGCAACAATTAGCTCCACATATTGGCGCGACAATGCTTGCATTATCACTACTCGGATCATTAATTTATACAAAACTAATTGCCAAACCTTTTCAATATATGAGTGATGCTTTAAAAGATATTATGAATCTTGATTTCTCAGATAAAAAGCTACTTAACAAAAATGCAGATCAAACAGATTTTAATTTGCAAGTAGCTGCTTCACAAGTACCAAATATTGTGAAGAATTTACATGCAAGCAATCAAGATTTAAGAAACGAGCTCAAGAAGGAACAACAATTAGAACAATCTCGTAAAGAATTTATGTCTATGGTATCCCATGAATTAAAAACACCAATCGCAGCCGTTATGGGACAACTAGATGGCATGATTCACGGAATTGGAGCTTATAAAGATAGAGATAAGTATTTGAAACGTTCCTACGAGATGATGCAAGACATTAACATATTAACGGAAAAAATGTCGGAATTATCCAAAATACAAAACCCTCAATTTAAACCGAATTTAGAAGTCATTTCTTTATCTAATATTATTGAGGATGTTATGAAGAAAGTAGATTACTTTGTATCTGTAAAACAATTAAATGTACAATCTAATATTAAACACGACGTACAAATTTTAGCTGATCCTAAATTTATTCAAACTGCTATTTTTAACATTATTTCAAATGCAATTCATTATACAATTGACCATCAGCACGTATATATAAAGCTTTATGAAAAACCAAATGGTTACGCATTAGAAGTATTAAATACAGGTTCACAAATTGATGAAGATAAACTTGCTCATTTATTTGAACCGTTCTATCGCGCAAACCCTGATAAACACGGTTTAGTACAAGGTAGTGGTCTTGGATTATATATCGTGAAACAAATATTAGATAAACATCAGTTTCCTTACGGGATACAAAACACAGCTCAAGGTGTAAAATGCTCCATTGTATTCCCAAAAGCAATGTAACATTCACTATAATTACATACCCCAAACTCATACTTCATGTGTGAGTGGCGGAATTTTGTAGAGTGTCTTACTCTGTTTCGTTCGCCCGTTATCCTTATTTGGATAGCGGGCGTTTTTTATTACTTAAAAGGAGGATTTTTTATGGAAAAGTTTAAATATTCATTGCTCGTTTTATTCGGTGCTTGCAGCTATGGCATACTTTCAACTATTTTCAAACTCGGATTCATAAATGGATTTTCAGCACATCAACTCTTAGGGGGACAATATGTCTTCGGATGGATTGGACTATTTCTACTCGTTCTTTTCTTTTCACGTCATAAAGTAACAAAAAAACAATTCTTTTCCTTACTAACCGTCGGAACAACAATGAGTATGACCGGGATTTTTTACGCTATTTCTGTAGCAGAACTACCCGCATCTATCGCTGTCGTCCTACTCTTTCAGTTCACTTGGATTGGTGTCATTATCGAAGCAATTGCAAATCGAACATTTCCAAGCCGCGATAAGATTATATCTATCCTTATTTTATTTGCTGGTACATTGTTTGCAGGTGGTGTATTTGAAGGCCTCGGACAAAGTTTTTCTACGAAAGGGATTATCTTTGGACTATTAGCTGCTGTCTCTTTTTCATTCTATGTTTTTGCAAGCGGGCGCGTCGCTACGGATGTTCCGCCTTATACGAAAAGCTTCCTTATGACAACAAGCGCTACTCTTATCGTATGCCTATTCTTTCCGCCAACCTTTTTAACAGACGGTGCTTTGCAAGCCGGTCTATGGAAATATGCTTTCTTCCTCGGATTATTCGGCGTTGTTGTACCTGTCATTTGTTTTTCAATCGGTGTACCAAAGGTTGGAACAGGGCTTGGTACGATATTAGGTGCAGCTGAATTACCAACTGCTATTATTGCTTCTATTACACTTGTACATGAAGTCGTAACGTTCATGCAGTGGATTGGAATTATTTTCATATTGGTTGGGATCTTCACTCCTCAGCTGCTTACGGCTAGGAAAGAAAGGAAACAAAATCGCGTGCATAGCGCTTGAAAAAATACAGAATTTATATAAAAGATATAACTGCAATTAAAATAAGTAAATTTATCTGGAGGTATAAATGACTATTTTAAGCATCGTATTTTTTGCTATTATGTGTATCTTCTTCCTAATAAGATATATGAAAGAAAAGAAATTTTACGATTTACTTCTCATTCCCGTTTGTATATATGCAGGAGCAGTGAAAACTCCTTTCGTAGAGTACTTAAACTTTAATACTACATTTAAAATAACGTATGATATTGCAGCTATTATTCTTGTAATCCTTGCTGTACTTTTCTTTTTGAAAGATAAGAAAGAGAATCATACTGCATAACAAAAGACCTTTCATTTACTTGAAAGGTCTTTTTCTCTATCTCATTTTACCGCTCCATACAGCTTCTCTATCTCATGCTCAATTTGTTTTACATCGATTCGCTCAAATAGTGGCTGCACACCATCAATTCTACTTGGCAACGTATTTTGAGGTGCCCAATTTCGTTCCACAATCGACAATGTGTTTCGAACTCTTTCACTTGAAAATGGTAAAAATGGTTCAAGGAGATGGGCAAAATTAGCGATAAGATACACACAGTTATAAATCGTTTCTTCACATGAAACTGGATCATCTTCTCTTTGTTTCCAAGGCTGCTTTTCATCAAAATATTTATTTGCAAAACGTACTGCATCAAATATTGTTTCTAACGCCACCTTAAATTTAGTTTGCTCAATCGCCTCTCCTACATGTTTATATAATCCTTCTACTTTATCTTTCAGCTCTACCTCAATACTTCCCTTCGGCACGATACCACCATAATATTTTTCAATAAACTTTAATGTCCGGTTCACAAAGTTCCCGTATGCACCTAACAATTCACTATTATGACTGTAAATAAATTCCCGCCATGAAAAATCAGTATCGCGATTTTCTGGTGCGTTGACGGTTAAAAAGTAACGAATAGAATCTGGATCATAGCGTTCTAATATGTCAGGCACCCATACTGCCCAGTTTTTACTTGTAGATAATTTTCTTTTTTCAACTGTTAAATATTCATTCGAAACGATATGACGCGGGATTGCTTCCTCCCCTATTCCAAGTAATACCGCTGGCCAAATGACGGAATGAAACGGAAGATTATCCTTTCCGTGCACATAATATGTTTTCGCTTCTCTATCCCAAAACTCTTGATCATCTTTCCCTGTTTCTTCAGCCCAATGTTTACTCGCTGAATAATAGCCTGTCACTGCTTCAATCCATACGTAAATTTTCTTATCTTCATACCCTTCTACTGGAATTGGTACCCCAATTGGCAAATCACGTGATACGGCCCTATCTAGTAATCCTTCCTTTACATATCTCTCTGTTAGTTGAATCGCATTGTCGCGCCATGTCCCTGTTTGTTTGGCAATTTCTACAGTCCTTTTAATTTGCTGCTGAAATGTATGCAATGCAAAATAGAAATGCTCTGTTTCCTCTACAGATGGCGTACTACCACATAACTTACATTTCTTTTCTAACAAATCGAGAGGATCTAAAATAGCAGAACAAGCATCGCATTGATCTCCTCTTGCTGCTTCATGGCAATGTGGACATATTCCTTCTACATAACGATCCGGTAAAAACTGCGTACACGTTTCACAATACGCTTGTTCCACTGTTTTTTTATAAATATGTCCTTCTTCTAATAAACGTAAAAAAACATTTTGAACTGTTTCATGATGGTGCTCACTATCTGTACGTGTATAGCAATCATAAGTAAAACCAAGGCTACGAAAACATCGCTGGAACTCTTCATGATACTTATCAGCAATTTCTTTCGCTGTCACACCTTCTTGTTTTGCTCTAATTGCAATCGGTGTTCCATTACAATCACTCCCTGAAACATACAGCACATTCTCACCTTTTGCCCTGTAATAACGAGCTAAAATATCTCCAGGTAACAAACTCGCAATATGGCCAAGGTGTAACGAACCATTTGCATACGGCCAAGCGCCTCCAATAAAAATACTCATCTTACATTCCTCCTCGTATATTAATATTTAAGCCCTATCTCAGGCTTAGTTTTACTCTCTAATAAGAGTCCAGTAATAAAGAAAATACTTGGACGTCTCAAGATATTTCTAGATAATGGT